>NZ_JBPKJK010000086.1:0-37175 GCF_051756985.1 Saccharothrix sabaoui | reverse complement strand
ACGCCTGCTGGGCCTGCCACATCCAGTGGGCCTGCTCCAGGTTCCTGGTGACCTCGATGAGCAGGTCCTGGGTGACGAGGTCGGGCTTGTCGACCTCGTCGATCCGGCCGCGCAGCCGCTCGATCAGCTTGCCGAGGGCCGTCACGACGGCCTCGACGACGTCGGCCTCCTTGAGCCAGTTGTCCGGGAACTCCGGGACACCCGACCCCTCGGCGACGGTCCTGGCCTTGCCGTTGGGCGAGATGCCCAGCGCCGCGGCCCGCTCGGCCACCTCGTCGGTGTACGTCCGCGCGGTCGTGACCAGCTCGTCGAGCTGGAGGTGGACGCTGCGGAAGTTCTTGCCGACCACGTTCCAGTGGGCCTGCTTGGCCACCAGCGACAGGTCGATCAGGTCGACCAGGGTGGCTTGCAGGACCGCCCCCACGGCTGCCTTGTCGGCGTCGGACAGCGGGCTGGTGATCGGGCTCTTGCTCATGTGGCTGAGTCCTCCTTCACACGGTGGCGGTGAGGGCCACCTCGATGTTGCCGCGGGTGGCGTTGGAGTAGGGGCAGATCTGGTGCGCTGCGTCGACCAGCCGGTCGGCGACGGCCTGCTCCACCCCCGGGATGTGCACGGCCAGCTCCACGGCCAGCTGGAACCCGCCCGCGTCGTTCGGGCCGATGCCGACCTTGGCGTCGACGGTGGTCTCACCGGTCGTCACCTTGGCCTGGCGCGCGGCGACCTTGAGCGCGCTGTGGAAGCACGCCGCGTACCCGGCGGCGAACAGCTGCTCGGGGTTGGTCTTGTCGCCGCCGGGACCGCCCAGCTCGGTGGGGGTGGCGAGCTGCTCGTCGATCACGCCGTCGGAGGACCGGACCTCGCCGTTGCGCCCGTCGCCGACCGCGGTGGCTTGCGCCGTGTAGAGCACCTTCATCGTCACGCTCTCCCTCGAGCCGGTGGTGGCTTGTCGATCAGTCCAACGCCCGGTCGGGCTGATCCACACCCGGTCGTGGGGCAGCTCACGCCCTTTCGAGAGGTACCCGCTACCCGGCCTTCGACACGGCGAATTCCGCCACCTGTCGCCCGATCGTGCGGAGCTGCTCCCCGACCGAGGGCACGGAGCAGCCGCCTTCGAGGTCGAACTCGACCTCGCGGGAGTTCACCGCGGCGCCGAGGGGCGTGGGCCAGCCGCGCAGGGCGTGCACGATGGACCGCAGCGCGGTGAGCGTGGTGACCGACGCCTGCCAGCCGTGGGCCGCGGCCACGCAGCCGACCGCCCGGCCGTCGAGGTAGGGGCGCTCGTCGTCGCGCAGGTCCTCGACGTAGTCCAGGGCGTTCTTGACCAGGCCGGACACCGTGCCGTGGTAGCCGGGTGAGACGAGGACCACACCATCGGCCCGGCGCAGGGCCTCCACGAGCCGGCGGGCGTTGTCCGGGCGGTCGTGGATGGACGGGTCGTAGAACGGCAGCACCAGCTCGGGGCCCGCGACCTCGATCACCTTGGCGCCCGCGTCCGCGGCACCGCCCAACGCGATGCGCATGGCGCGCTCGGACTGCGAGTTGGGGCGGAGCGACCCGCCGATGCCCACCACGGTGACCGTCATGGTCCCGATCCTGCCACCTCGACCTAGCTGGAGGTCCATTCCTCGCTTCGGTGCTTACCCACGAGTAACGTGCGTCGCATGTCGAAGCTCGCGGAGTCGATCCCACCCGGTGTCCTCGCCGGCGCCCTGCGCTTCGCGTTCGGCCTGCCCGCGCCGCTGCGCAGGCTGATCGCCGGGCGCCCCATCACCCTGGACGGCCAGGAGCTGCACCCCGAGGCGCAGCTGCTGCTCAAGCTCCAGCAGCTCAGCGGCGAGGACTGGCAGACGACCACGCCGGCCGCGAACCGCCTCGCGCTGTCCCGCAGCAACCAGCTCGTGTGCGGGCCGGTCATCGGCGGCGTGGCGGTGCGGTCGCTCGACCTCGACGGCGTCCCCGGCCGCTCCTACGAACCGACCTCGCTCGCGCCCGGCTCGCCGCTGCTGGTCTTCTACCACGGTGGCGGGTGGGTGTCCGGCGACCTGGACAGCCACGACAACCTGTGCCGCTTCCTCGCGGTCGAGGCGGGCGTGCGGGTGCTGTCCGCCGACTACCGGCTGGCGCCCGAGCACCCGTTCCCGGCCGCCGCGGACGACGCGCGGACCGCGTTCGAGTGGGCGGTGGCGCACGCGGACGAGCTGAACGCCGACCGCGACCGGATCGCCCTGGGCGGCGACAGCGCGGGCGGCAACCTCGCCGCGGTGACCGCCCTGCACGCGGGCGCGGTGAAGCCGGTGTTCCTGCTGCTGTTCTACCCGGCGGTGGACGCCTCGGTGCGGCGGCGGTCGCGGGAGCTGTTCGGCAACGGGTTCTTCCTGACCGACGAGAAGATGGACTGGTTCCTCGACCACTACGCGCCGTCCCGCGACGTGCACAGCGACCCGCGGCTGTCCGTGCTGCTGGCCGAGGACCTGAGCGGCCTGCCGCCGACGTACCTGGCCACGGCCGGGTTCGACCCGCTGCGCGACGAGGGCGAGGCGTTCGCCGAGAAGCTGGCCGAGCAGGGCGTGCCGGTGGTGCTGCGCCGCCACCCGGGCCTGTTCCACGGGTACGCGAACATCCTCGGCGTGGGCGGCGTGTTCCGGGAGGCGGTGGCCGAGGCGGTCGGGGCGCTGCGCACCGGGCTGGCCCTGGCCAACTCGCGGCAGGACATCGCCGAGACCGCCTAGCCCGGCGCACCCGGGTCGGTGCGCCGACGGGTCCGGCGGTGCGGAACGGGCGGGAGGGCCGCCCGGCGCTGATCCGGGCGGCCCTCCTGGTCTTCGGGCGCGGTCTTCGGGCGTGGACCCGGCGCGCTACCCGCGGAAGGCGGCGGCGATCCGGTCGCCGGTCTCCTTGTCGACGGCGCGCCAGTACTCGAACACGCGCTCCAGCACCGGGGCCGACACGCCGTTGCCCGCGTGCGCGACGACGTTCCGCACCAGGCGCTCGCGCTGGGCGTCGTCGAAGACCTCGCGGACCAGCGTGCCCGCCTGGCCGAAGTCGTCGTCCTCGGCGTGCAGCTTGTAGGCGGAGCGCACGACCTCGTCCTCGACGCCGTAGGCCGAGAGGGTCTCCCCCGCGACCACCGCGTCGGCGTGCGGGCCGCCGTAGGAGTTGGGCGCGTACACCGGGTCGCTCGCGTTGCCGTACCGCATCGCGCCGTCCTTGGCGTACGAGTTCACCGGCGACTTCGGCCGGTTCACCGGCAGCTGCGCGTAGTTCGCGCCGATGCGGTACCGGTGCGCGTCCGGGTAGGCGAACAGGCGGCCGATCAGCATCTTGTCCGGGGACGTGCCGATGCCGGGCACCAGGTTGCCGGGCTCGAACGCCGCCTGCTCGATCTCGGCGAAGTAGTCCGCCGGGTTGCGGTCCAGGACCAGCTTGCCGACCTCGACCAGCGGGTAGTCGCCGTGCGGCCACACCTTGGTCAGGTCGAACGGGTTGAAGCGGTAGTCCGCGGCGTCCGCGTACGGCATGACCTGCACGTGCAGCGTCCACGACGGGAACTCGCCCCGCTCGACGGCGTGCCACAGGTCGGCGCGGTGCGCGTCGGCGTCCTCGCCGGCGATCCGCGCGGCCTCCTCCGACGTCAGGCACTCGACGCCCTGGTCGGTCTTGAAGTGGTACTTGACCCAGAACCGCTCGCCGGCCGCGTTCTCCCACAGGTAGGTGTGCGAGCCGTAGCCGTTCTGGTGGCGCCACGTCCTCGGGATGCCCCGGTCGCCCATCAGCCACGTCACCTGGTGCGCGGTCTGCGGCTGGAGCGTCCAGAAGTCCCACTGCATGTCGTGGTCGCGGCGGCCGGTGTCGGCGCGGCGCTTCTGGGACCGGATGAAGTCGGGGAACTTGATCGGGTCGCGCAGGAAGAACACCGGCGTGTTGTTGCCGACGAGGTCGTAGTTGCCCTGCGACGTGTAGAACTTCAGCGCGAACCCGCGCGGGTCGCGCCAGGTGTCGGGCGAGCCCAGCTCGCCGGCGACGGTCGAGAAGCGCAGCAGCGCCTCGGTCCGCACACCCGGCTGGAACAGCGCCGCCTTCGTGAAGCGGCTGACGTCCCGGGTGGTCTCGAAGTGGCCGAACGCGCCGCCGCCCTTCGCGTGCACGACCCGCTCGGGCACCCGTTCGCGGTTGAACTGGGCGTTCTTCTCGATCAGGTAGTGGTCCTGGAGCAGGATCGGGCCGTTCGCGCCGAGCGTGAGCGAGTGGTCGTCGCTCGCGACCGGGGTGCCCGCGTTGGTGGTGGTGTGACGCGCTTCGGTCACGCTTCCAGCTCCTTCGGTGGTGGTGCGGCAGTCGGTCTTCGGGTGCGGGGGCCCGGAGGTGCGGTTCAAGGGAGGTCGGCGCCCCGGCACGCGGGGCAGTGGCCCCAGAACAGGACTTCCGCCTCGTCCACGGCGAAACCGGCGGCGTCCGACGGCTCCAGGCAGGGCGCGGCGCCGTGGACGCAGTCGACGTCCTCGGTCCTGCCGCACGCCCGGCACACGAGGTGGTGGTGGTTGTCGCCGATCCGCGTCTCGAAGCGCGCCGGGTGGCCGGCGGGCTCGATGCGGCGGAGCAGCCCGGTCCGGGAGCACGTGTTCAGCACGTCGTAGACGCCCTGCGTGGACACGGACCCCAACTTCGCCCGCACGGCCTCGGCGACCTGGTCGGCCGTGGCGTGCGGGTGCTCGGCGAGCCATTCGAGCACCGCGATCCGGGGCGCGGTGACGCGCAGCCCGGCGTCCTTGAGCAGCTCGCGAGGTCCTGGGGTCATGGCCGACCCAGTCAAGCAACCTTTCTTGAACCGGTCAAGAAAGCGAATGGTTAAAGCTCTTGCGCGGACGGGTGAAGATGAACTCGTGAACGTCGCTAACTACCTCGCCGTCCTGCGCACGCCGCGCGTGCCCGGTCTCATGCTGCTCATGCTGCTGGCGCGGGTGCCGGCGACGGCCGCGGGCATGACCGTCACGATGCACGTGCTGCTCGGCCTGGAACGGGGCTACGGCGAGGCGGGCCTGGTCGGGGCCCTGTCCACGGTCGGCATCGCGATCGGCTCGCCGCTGATGGGACGGCTGGTCGACGGGCGCGGGCTGCGCGCCATGCTCGCCGTCTCGATGGTCTCCGAGGGCGTCTTCTGGTTCGTCGCGCCCCTGCTGCCCTACCACGTGCTGCTCGTCACCTGCTTCTTCGCCGGCCTCATGGTGATGCCGGTGATGTCGCTGGGCCGCCAGGTCCTCACCGCCCTCGTGCCCGACTCCTCCCGGCGCACCGCGCTCGCCATGGACTCGATGGCCGTCGAGGTCTCGTTCATGGCCGGCCCGGCGCTGGGCGTCGCCCTGGTGACGCAGAGCGGCAGCCGCACCGCGATGTGGGTGATCGGCGCGGCGATGGTGCTCGTCGGCGCGGTCCTGTGGTGGGTCGACCCGCCCGTGCGGCACGAGTCCGAGGACACCGTCCGGGTGCCGCGCCGGGAGTGGCTCGACGGCCGCATGGTCGGCGTGCTGGTCAGCGCGGGCGGTGCCACGTTCGTGCTGTCCGGCGTCGAGGTGTCGCTGGTGGCGTCGATGCGCGAGCTCGACCTGACCGCGTGGACGGGCGCGATGGTCGCCGTCATGTGCGTGGCGTCCCTGCTCGGCGGTTTCGTCTACGGCGGCCTGGACCGCGTGCCGCCGCTGTGGGCGCTGATGGGCGGCATGGGCGTGCTGGCGGTGCCGATCGGCCTGGTCGCCGGCTCGCCGTGGTGGCTGGCCCTGGCCCTGGTGCCGACGAACTTCCTGTGCGCCCCCACCATCACCGCGACCGGCGAGGCGATCACCACCAACGCCCCCGCGTCGGCGCGCGGCGAGGCGATGGGGTTGCAGGGCTCGGCGTTCACCCTGGGCGTCGCGCTCGGCCAGCCCGTCACCGGTTTCGTGATCGACCACGGCTCCCCCGCCTGGGGCTTCGCGACGGCCGGCCTGGGCGCGGTGGCGATCGCGCTGCTCACGATCCTGCTGGACCGCCGGACGCGCGCCGCGGCCTACAGTTCGGCCAACGCGCGGTAGAGGCGTTCGACGCCGGGGCGGGCCGCGGCGTAGTGGCGGACCGCGGCCGGGTCCGGTCGGATCGTCCTCACCGGCTTGATCAGCTCCGCGGCGACGGTGAGGTCCGGGAACTCGCCCAGCGCCCGCCACGCCACCAGGGCCGCGCCCACGCCGGAGCCCTCGCTGTCGTCCGCCAGCTCCAGCTCCAGGCCGAGCGCGGACGCCAGCACGGTCGCCCACAGGTCGCTGCGGAACGCGCCGCCGGTCACCCGGACCGCGTGCACGTCCGCCACCGAGCGCACCGCGTCGAGGACCAGGGCGAGCTGCTGCGCCACGCCCTCGACCAGGGCCCGGGTGATCTCGGCGCGGCCGTGCTCGCGGCGCAGGCCGATGACCGCCGAGGTCGCGTCGGGGTCCCACCAGGGCGCGCGCTCGCCGAGCAGGTAGGGCAGGGCGGTGACGCCGTTCGCGCCCGGCGGGACGGCGGCGGCCTCGGCGAGCAGGGTGGGCAGGTCGGCCTTGAACGCGTCCGCGGCCCACTGGGCGGCCACGCCGCCGTTGCTCACCGCGCCGCCCAGCACCCACAGGTCGTCGGCGATCGCGTAGCAGAACACGCGGCCCAGCTCGTCCACGGCGGGCCCGGAGCGGACCACGCGCAGCGCGCCGCTCGTGCCCAGGGACACCGCCGCCACGCCCGGCACGACCGCCCCCACGCCGAGGTTCGCCATCGGGCCGTCGCCGCCGCCCAGCACCACCGGCGTGCCGGGGTCGACGCCGGGCACGGCGAACGTCAGCGGCACCGAGTCGGTCGGGGCGTGCAGCTCGGGCAGCTGCTCCGCCGTCACCCGGGCGAACGCGAGCGCGTCGGCGTGCCAGGACCTCGTGGCCAGGTCCATCAGGCCGGTCGCCGACCCCGACGAGTGCTCGGTGGCGAACACGCCGGTGAGCTTGAGCGCGACGTAGTCCTTCAGGCCGCACCAGCGGTCCGCGGTCGTGCCCTGCTCGGCGAACCACGCGAGCTTCACCAGCGGCGACATGGTGTGGACCGGGGTGCCGGTGGCGCGGTGCAGCGCCGTGCCGCGACCCGTGCCGCGCAGCTCGGCGGTCTGCGCCACGGCCCGGTTGTCCGCCCACGACAGCGACGGCGTCACCGGGCGGCCGGACGCGTCCAGGCCGAGCAGCGTGTGCATGGCCCCGGTCAGCGAGATCGCCCGCACCCGGTGACCCGAGGTCGCGACCTCGCGCAACCCGGTCAACGCGGCCGTCAGGACCTCGTCCGGGTCGTGGGTGGCCTCGCCGGAGGGCGTGGTGCGCATCGGGTAGCCGTGCTCCGCCGATGCCACCACGCCCGCGTTCCGGTCCACCGCGATGACCTTGGTCGAGGTCGTGCCGAGGTCGATCGCGAGCACTACGTCCGCCATGAGGCGAACCTACAGCGGACGGACCCCGCGCAGCGCGACCACGGGCGCGACTACAGGCGGGCGACCAGTTCCTCGGCGATCTCGTAGGTGTTCAGGGCCGCGCCCTTGCGCAGGTTGTCGCCGCACACGAAGAAGTCCAGCGTGTTCGGGAAGTCCAGCGCCTGCCGCACGCGGCCCACGTAGGTCGGGTCCTCGCCGACGACGTCCGCCGGCGTCGGGAACTCCTTCGCCGCCGGGTCGTCCACCAGCACGATGGTCGGCTGCGCGGCCAGGATCGCGTGCGCCCGGGCCACCGTCACCTCGCGCTCGAACGTCGCGTGCACGGCCAGCGAGTGCGTGGTCACGACAGGCACGCGCACGCAGGTCGCCGACACCTTCAGGTCCGGGATGCCCAGGATCTTGCGGGACTCGTTGCGGACCTTCAGCTCCTCGCTGGTCCACCCGTCGTCCTTGAGGGAACCGGCCCACGGCACCACGTTCAGCGCCAGCGGCGCCGGGAACGGCGAGTCGGACACCGGCAGGCCCGCGGCCTCCAGCGCCTCCCGCACGTCGCCCGCGCGGACGCCGACCTGCTTGCCCGCCAACGCCCCGACCTCGGCGTAGAGGCGGTCGATCGCGACCTGCCCGCCGCCCGAGGCGGCCTGGTAGGACGCCACGACCAGCTCGCGCAGCCCGAACTCGCGGTGCAGCGCGCCCAGCGCCGCCATCATCGACAGCGTCGTGCAGTTCGGGTTCGCGATGATGCCCTTGGGCCGCGTCGCGGTCGCGTCCGCGTTGACCTCGGGCACCACCAGCGGCACCTCGGGGTCCATCCGGAACGCGCCCGAGTTGTCCACGGCGACCGCGCCGCGCGACGCCGCGACGGGCGCCCACTCGGCCGAGACCTCGTCCGGCACGTCGAACATCGCGACGTCCACGCCGTCGAACGCCTCGGGCGTCAGCTCGACCACCGTCAGCTCCTCGCCGCGCACGGTGATCTTCTTGCCCGCCGAGCGCGCCGACGCGATGAGCCGCACCTCGCCCCACGGCACCGACTCGCGCCGGTTGATGATGTCGATCATGACGGTGCCGACGGCACCGGTCGCCCCCACCAGGGCGAGCACCGGCCCGCTCATCGCCCGCTCCCCGCGTACACCACGGCCTCCTCGTCGCCGCCCAGGTCGAACGCGTCGTGCAGCGCGCGCACGGCCTCGTCGAGCTGGGTGTCGCGGCAGATGACCGAGATCCGGATCTCCGAGGTGGAGATGATCTCGATGTTGACCCCGGCGGACGCCAGGGCCTCGCAGAACTGCGCGGTCACGCCGGGGTGCGAGCGCATGCCCGCGCCGACCAGCGAGACCTTGCCCACGTGCTCGTCGTAGAGCACCTGGTCGAAGCCGATCTCCTCGCGCGACTTCTCCAACGCGGCCACGGCGCGCGGGCCGTCGTCCTTCGGCAGGGTGAACGTCACGTCGGTGCGGCCGGACACGGCCTGCGACACGTTCTGCACGACCATGTCGATGTCCAGCTCCGCCTCGGCCACGACGCGGAAGATGCGCGCCGCCATGCCGGGCAGGTCGGGCACCGCGGTCACGGTGACCTTGGCCTCGGACCGGTCGTGCGCGACGCCGGTGATCATCGCCTGTTCCACGGGAAGGTCCTCCACTGACCCGGACACGATGGTCCCGGGCTTGTTGCTGAACGAGGATCGGACGTGCACCGGGACGCCGTACCGGCGGGCGTACTCGACGCAGCGCAGCATGAGCACCTTGGCCCCGCTGGCCGCCATCTCGAGCATCTCCTCGTAGGAGATGGTCTCCAGCCGCTTGGCGTTCGGCACGATGCGCGGGTCGGCGCTGAACACGCCGTCCACGTCGGTGTAGATCTCGCAGACGTCGGCCTTCAGGGCGGCGGCCAGCGCCACCGCGGTGGTGTCGGTGCCGCCGCGGCCGAGCGTGGTGATCTCGTTGCTGCCCTGGGACACGCCCTGGAAGCCCGCGACGATCGCGATGGCCCCCTCGGCGAGCGCGTCCTGGATGCGGCTCGGCGTCACGTCGATGATGCGCGCCTTGCCGTGCACGGAGGTCGTGATCACGCCGGCCTGCGAGCCGGTGTAGGAGCGGGCCTCGGCCCCCAGCGAGCTGATCGCCATCGCCAGCAGCGACATGGAGATGCGCTCACCGGACGTGAGCAGCATGTCCATCTCGCGGGCGGGCGGCACCGGGGACACCTGGCGCGCCAGGTCGAGCAGCTCGTCGGTCGTGTCGCCCATCGCGGAGACCGCGACGACGACGTCGTTGCCCGCCTTGCGGGTCGCGACGATGCGCTCGGCCACGCGTTTGATCCGCTCGGCGCTCCCGACCGAGGAACCGCCGTACTTCTGGACGACGAGCGCCACAGACCCACTCCCTCCAGGTGCTTCAAGCCCAGCTCACGGGGAGACTACCTGGCCCGAGGAGTGGGACGGGGCCGCCGTGACGCCCACTACCCTCGGGGTCGTGCCAAGCCTGGAGGCCGTTCGCGTGGAGCCCGAGGACGCGCCGTCGGCGCGGGACCGGTTGGCCCGCGCGGCCAGACACCGGGTGACCGTCGCGCTCGCCCCCGCCGTGCTGTTCCTGCTGGTCAGGGAGCTGGGCCTGCTGGCGCTGCAGCTGATGGCCGCCCGCTGGGACAAGGGCGTCACGAAGGCTCTCACCTCGTGGGACGGCCAGTGGTTCCTGGGCATCGCCGAGGGCGGGTACGCCGACGTGCCGCCGTGGCTGGTGGACGCCTTCGGGCGGCGCTCGCCGGAGACGCCGCTCGCGTTCTTCCCCGGCTACCCGGCGCTGGTGCGGTGGGTGGCGGGGCTGCCGGGCGTCGAACCGGTGGGCGCGGCGTTCGCGGTGAGCCTGGTCAGCGGCGTGTTCTGCGCCTACGGGCTGGCGCGGCTGGGCCGGCGGGTGCTGGGCGGGTCGCGGCGGGCCGGGCTGGTGCTGGTGGTGCTGTTCGCGGCGTCGCCGATGGCGGTGGTGCTGTCCATGACGTACTCCGAGGCGACGTTCTGCGCGCTGGCCGCGTGGTCGCTGGTCGGGGTCGTGGAGGGGCGGTGGCTGCTCGCCGGGCCGTGCTGCGCGGGCGCGGGCCTGGTGCGGCCGACGGCGGCGGCGCTGGTGCTCGCGGTGTGCGCGGCGGCGGCGGTGGCGGTGTGGCGGCGGCGGGACGGCTGGCGGCCGTGGGCGGGCGGGCTCGTCGCGCCGCTCGGGCTGCTCGGCTACCTCGGGTACGTCGCGGTGCGCACGGGCCGCTGGGACGGCTGGTTCGCCGTGCAGCAGGCCGGCTGGGACTCGCGGTTCGACGGCGGCGCGGCCACGTGGAAGTTCGCGCTGCTCATCCTGGGCGAGCCGCGGTCGGTGCTGGAGCTGGCGACGGTGTGGCTGCTGGTGGTGGCGCTGGCCCTGGTCGTGCTGGGCTTCCGGCGCGGGCTGGAGTGGCCGCTGTCGGTGTACGGCATCGGCGTGCTGGCCATGGACCTCGGGTCGAACGGGCTGATGAACTCCAAGGCGCGGCTGCTGCTGCCCGCGTTCACGCTGCTCGTGCCGGTCGCGGTGGCGCTGGCGCGGCGGCGCACGTCGACCGCGGTGGCCGTGCTGGTCGGCGCGGCGGTGTTCAGCGCGTGGTTCGGCGCCTACGCCATCACGGCCTGGCAGTACGCGATCTGAGGGGGACCCGGTGGAAATCAACCCGCTGATCTCGCGGCGCTGGAGCCCGCGCGCCTTCGACCCCGACGCCGTCGTGGGGCCACCGGTCGTCCGGACGCTCCTGGAGGCGGCCCGGTGGGCGGCCTCGCACGGCAACACCCAGCCCGCGCGGTTCCTCGTCGGGTACCGGGGTGATGACACGTTCGAGCGAATCTTCGCGTCCCTGCGGCCGGGCAACCGGACGTGGGCGGGACGCGCGTCGGTGCTGCTGGTGGGGGCGGTGGCGACGGTCGACGACCGGGGGCCGGTGCCGAACACCGAGTTCGGGCTGGGGCTGGCCGTGCAGAACCTCGTGCTCCAGGCGGTGGAGCTGGGGCTGGTCGCGCACCAGGTGGGCGGGTTCTCGCCGGAGGCGGTGCGCGAGTCCTTCGGGGTGCCGCAGGACGTGCGGCCGGTCGTGGTCGTCGCGGTGGGCCGGCTCGGCTCCGCCGACGACCTGCCCGAGGACCTCGCCGCCCGCGAACGCCGCCCGCGCGTGCGCAAACCGCTGTCCGAAACGGCCTTCACCGACCAGTGGGGCACCCCCGCCTTCCCCACCTGACCCGCGAGAGTCCAACGCTCAAGCCCCGAGAGTCCAACGCTCAAGCCCCGAGAGTCCAACCCTCGGGTCCGGTGAGTTCTTCGTTCGGGCCGACCGGTCGGTATGCGGAACGTAGAACTCAGGGGTCCTGGGCGTTGGACTCTCGGGGTCTGAGCGTTGGACTCTCGGGGGCTGGACGCGCCGGACCCCGCCACCAGGGGGGAGGGGTGGCGGGGTCCGGGGCTGCTCGCGCGAGCCGCGTGCCCTAGCGGGCGACGAGGCGGGCGAGCAGGCCGGCCACGACGACCCAGAAGACCGCCGCGAGACCGAAGTTGAGGATCACGTCGAGCTTGTTGTTGCCCGTCTGGAACAGCCCGGGGAAGAAGAGCGCCAGCGGCTCGGCGAGCTGCTGGATGAAGCGGTAGAACGCGTTCGCCGTGTTCACCCCGATGAGCAGCATCAGGATGTAGATGACCTCGATGAGCGCAAACACGGCGCCGACACCGCGGATCACTCGCGCGGCGGTGTACGAGCCGCTGCGCGTCGTTGAGGTTCGCCATCTGGACATGGCATGGAGATGCCCTAACCACCATCGAGTGAAACTCCTTCGAGTGAAGTTCCACCATCTGGGCGCTCAGTTCCTCCGAGCCGCCGAATCCGGTTAACCTGGTGGCGTGGCACGTGCCCTCCTGCTTCGCCGCCGTGACGGGGTCTGATCAGACCGGCCCCCCGTCGCGGGATCGAGCGTTGCCGCCGGTCGTCCTCCCACCACCGGCCGCAGGAGATCCCCGATCATGACCACCAGCCCTGACGCGTACGTCACCGGCACCAGCCGCATCCGCACCCCGGCCCGCCCCGTCGCCGACCAGCCCGCCTGGAACCCGCAGCGCGGCACGTCGATGCCGGTGCACCGCTACCGCCCGTTCCACGAGGTCGTCGAGGTGGTGGACCTGCCCGACCGCACGTGGCCGACCAAGCGCGTCGAGAAGGCGCCGCTGTGGTGCGCGGTCGACCTGCGCGACGGCAACCAGGCGCTGATCGACCCGATGTCCCCGGCGCGCAAGCGCAAGATGTTCGACCTGCTCGTGCGGATGGGCTACAAGGAGATCGAGGTCGGCTTCCCGGCCGCCTCGCAGACCGACTTCGACTTCGTCCGCGAGATCATCGAGGACGGCGCGATCCCGCCGGACGTCACCATCCAGGTGCTGACGCAGTGCCGGGAAGAGCTGATCACCCGCACGTTCGAGTCGCTGCGCGGCGCGCACAAGGCGATCGTCCACTTCTACAACTCGACGTCGGTGCTCCAGCGGCGCGTGGTGTTCAGGTCGGACCGCGAGGGCATCAAGAAGATCGCCACGGACGCCGCCCGGTACGCGCTGACGCTGGAGCCCGAGTACCCGGAGACCGACTTCCGCTACGAGTACTCGCCCGAGTCGTACACCGGCACCGAGCTGTCGTACGCGCTGGAGGTGTGCGACGCCGTCTCCGAGATCATCGCGCCGACCCCGGACAAGCCGCTGATCATCAACCTGCCGGCGACCGTCGAGATGGCCACGCCCAACGTCTACGCCGACTCGATCGAGTGGATGTCGCGCAACCTGGCGCGGCGCGAGTCGATCATCCTGTCGCTGCACCCGCACAACGACCGCGGCACGGGCGTCGCGGCGGCCGAGCTGGGCTACCTGGCCGGCGCCGACCGCATCGAGGGCTGCCTGTTCGGCAACGGCGAGCGCACCGGCAACGTGTGCCTGGTGACGCTGGGCATGAACATGTTCAGCCAGGGCGTCGACCCGCAGGTCGACTTCTCCGACATCGACGAGATCCGGCGCACGGTCGAGTACTGCAACCAGCTGCCCGTCGCCGAGCGGCACCCGTACGGCGGCGACCTGGTGTTCACCGCGTTCTCCGGCTCCCACCAGGACGCGATCAAGAAGGGCTTCGAGGCCCTGGAGGACGCGGCCAAGGACGCGGGCAGGCACGTGGACGAGTTCCCGTGGGAGGTCCCGTACCTGCCGATCGACCCGAAGGACGTCGGCCGCAACTACGAGGCCGTCATCCGGGTCAACTCGCAGTCCGGCAAGGGCGGCGTCGCGTACCTGATGAAGGTCGAGCACCACCTGGACCTGCCGCGCCGCCTCCAGGTCGAGTTCTCCCGGGTGGTCCAGGAGGTCGCCGACACGCACGGCGGCGAGATCGGCCCGAAGGACATGTGGGACTCGTTCTCCGCGGAGTACCTGGACCCGACCGCCCCGCTGAAGCTGCTGCGGCAGAAGGTGTCCGGCGACGGCAGCGGCCACGAGAAGATCACCGCGATGGTCGTCGTCGACGGCGAGGCGCAGGAGATCACCGGCACCGGCAACGGCCCGATCGCCGCGTTCGTCGACGCGCTGGCCACCATCGGCTACGACATCCGCGTGCTGGACTACTTCGAGCACGCGATGTCCTCCGGTGACGACGCCCGCGCCGCGGCGTACCTGGAGTGCGCGGTGAGCGACCGCGTCCTGTGGGGCGTGGGCATCGACAGCTCCACGGTGGCGGCGGCGCTGCGCGCCCTGGTGTCCGCGATCAACCGCGCCCACCGCTAGACCGCGCACCGGGACGCGCCCCCCTTTGGGTGCGTCCCGGGGGTGCGTCCTGGTGAACCGCACCTGACGGATTCCTGAAGACCTCCGCCGGGCGGGCATGATCGGGGGGCGCGGCGCGTTCCCCGGTCATGACCGCCCTCGTGGTGCTGTTCGTGGTCGCCGTCGTGCCGCTCGCGCCGACCGAGGCCGTGCTGATCGGCTGCGGCGTGCTGGCCGCGTCCGGTGACCTGCCGCTGGCCGGCGTGGTCCTGGTGGCGGCCCTCGGGTGCACGCTGTCCGACCTGGTCAACTTCGCCGTCGGGCGCGGTGCCGGGATGCGGGCGCTGGCGCGGTTCAGCACCCGGACGGGACCGCGGGCCGTGGTGGCGTGGACGGCGTCGCACCTCGCCTCGCGCGGTGGGTCCGTGCTGGTCGCCGTGCGGTTCGTGCCGGGCGGTGGGCTGGTGGGCGCGCTGCTGGCGGGGTCGCTGCGGTGGCCCGTGCGGCGGTTCGTGCCGGTCGCGGCGGCCGGGGCGGTGCTGTGGAGCACCTGGACGGCGGTGCTCGGCTACTCCGGCGGGCGGCTGTTCGGCGACCCGCTGGTGGCGCTGGTGGTCTCGGTCGGCGTGGCGGCGGGGATCGGCGTGCCGATCGGGGCGGCGGTGCGGGCCGCCCAGCGCCGCGTGGTCGACGCGGCGGCGGCGTCGGTCGCGACGGCGTCCGTGCCGGCGGCGGTGGCGGTGTCCGTGCCGGTGGCGGTGTCCGTGCCGGCGTCCACTCGGGACGCGTCCACTCAGGACGCGTCGGCCCCGGCTCCCCCGGCGGGGATCGCGCCCGCCTGAGCCAGGCGGGCCTCGACCGCGGCCCGCGCCCGGTGGTAGGCGTGCGGGTCGTCGTGCAGCACGGAGCGGGCGTTGGCCAGCTCCAGGAACGCGATGAGCTCGAACGCGAGCTGGTCGGCGTCCTCGGCCAGGCCCGGCACGTCGGCGATCGCGGTGCGCACGAGGTCGTACCACCGGGCCCCGCAGTCGGCGACGGCGTCGCGCACCCGGCCGGGCCGGGCGTCGAACTCGGCCTGCACGGCGTAGAAGAAGCACCCGCCGGGGAACGTGCGCTCCTCCGAGTACGCCAGCCAGCCGCCGAGCAGGCGCGCCAGGCGGTCGAACCCGGGCGGCAGGGCCAGGGCGGGCTCCACGACCCGGCGCACGAAGATCGCCACCGCCGCGCGCACGGTCGCCAGCTGGAGCTCCTCCTTGGAGCCGAAGTGCGCGAACACGCCGCTCTTGCTGACCTCCAGCTCGGTCGCGAGCCGGCCGATCGACAGCCCCTCCAGGCCCTCGACCGAGGCGACGTCCGCGGCCCGCCGCAGGATCAGCCGCCGCGTCTGCTCGCCGCGCTCCACCCGTCCGTCCACCTTCGCACCGGCCACGCCGTCCACGCTAACCCCTTGACCACCCGCAAACTAATTGTACGATCGTTCGTACAACTAGAAGGGTGGGCGAATGGATCTCCTGGACCTGCACGCGTCGTCGATCGCGCTCAACGAGGAGCTGTGGGCCGGCGTCACCGGGGAGCGGCTCGACCTGGCGACGCCGTGCGAGGGCTGGACGGTGCGCGAGCTGATGCGCCACCAGGTGGACATGGCGCTGAAGTTCACGGCGGGCGCGCGCGGCACCACGCCGGGGGAACCCGCGGACGACGACCCGCTCACCGCGTACCGGGCGGCGTCGGCCGCCGCCGCCGGGGCGTTCCGGGAACCGGGCTTCCTCGACCGCGCGGCCGAGTTCCCCGGCTACGGCACGCGCCGGGGCAGGGACCTGGTGGCCGCGCACTTCGTGGACAACCTGGTGCACGCCTGGGACCTCGGCCGGGCGCTGGGGTTCGACCCGGCGCTCGACGAGGAGCTGGTCGGGGCCGCGGTCCGCATGGCGCGGCACTACCCGACGACGCCGGACGTGCGGGGGCCCGGGGGCGCGTTCGCGATGCCGGTCGCCGTGCCGGAGGACGCGCCGGCCACGGATCGGCTGGTGGGCCTGCTCGGCCGCTCACCGCACTGGACGGCCCCGGCGGCCTGACACCGGTCGGGGGGCCGGTCGAGGGCCCGACACCGGTGGGGGCCGGTCAGGGGGCCCGGCACCGGTCGGGGCGCTTCCACAGGGGGAGGCGCCCCGACCGGTGCGGTGCGCGCTACGGGTTGAGCGCCTCGGTCACCGAGGCGGGGCCGACCAGGGGGATGTCCGGCGAGATGCCGTCGTCCTCCGCGACCAGCACGGCCTCGACCTCGTGCGGCCGGACCCTGCCCGCGCGGATGTCCTCGGCCCAGTGGCACGCCACCTTGTGGCCGGGCAGCACCTCGCGCAGCGCGGGCCGCTCGGTGTCGCACTTCGTCGCCTGCTTCCACGGGCACCGCGTGTGGAACCGGCACCCGGTCGGCGGGTTCGCCGGCGACGGCAGGTCACCGGTCAGCAGGATGCGCTCGCGGCGGTCCTCGACCAGCGGGTCCGGCACGGGGATCGCCGACAGCAGGGCCTTGGTGTACGGGTGCAGCGGCTCGGCGTAGAGGTCGTCCGAGGTCGCCTCCTCCACCAGGCCGCCCAGGTACATCACGCCCACCCGGTCGGAGATGTGCCGCACCACGGCCAGGTCGTGGGCGATCACCAGGTAGGTGAGGCCCAGCTGGTCCTGGAGCTCCTCCAGCAGGTTCACGACCTGCGCCTGCACCGACACGTCGAGCGCCGACACCGGCTCGTCGGCGATGATCAGGTCGGGCTCCACGGTGAGCGCGCGGGCGATGCCGATGCGCTGCCGCTGGCCGCCGGAGAACTCGTGCGGGTACTTGCGCAGCGACGTGGACGGCAGGCCCACCGACGACAGCAGCTCGCGCAGGCGCTTGCCGGTCGCCTCCTTGCCCTTGTCCAGGTCGTGCGCCCGCAGGCCCTCCACCAGGATCGACTCCACCGACTGCCGCGGGTCCAGGGACGACATGGGGTCCTGGAACACCATCTGCATCCGGCGGCGCATCCGCCGCAGCTCCTCGCCCTTGAGCGTGGACAGGTCCGCGCCGTCGAAGACGACCCGGCCCGCCGTGGGCTCGGTCAGCCGCAGCACCGCGCGGCCCAGCGTCGACTTGCCGCAGCCGGACTCGCCGACCAGGCCGTACGTCTCGCCGCGCCGCACCGCGAGGTCCACGCCGTCGACCGCGTACACGTGGCCGACGGTGCGGTCCAGGACCACGCCGCGCTTGATCGGGAAGTGCACCTTGATGCCCTCGACGGACACCAGGGTGTCGGTGTCCACCGGGGACTGCGGGGTGGCCGTGCTCACACCGGCACCTCCTCGACCTGCGCGGGCTTCACCGGGTTGTGGCAGCGCAGCAGCCGCCCACCGCCGATGTCCTCCTGCTCGGGCGTGACCTGCACGCACACGTCCAGCCTGTTCGGGCAGCGGGGCGCGAACGCGCACCCGTGCGTCCACGGGATGTTGTCGGCCACCGAACCCCGGATCGGGTTCAGCCTCTCCCCGCGCGGCGCGTCGAGCCGCGGGATCGACGACAGCAGGCCGTGCGTGTACGGGTGGCGGGGCTGCGCGAACAGCTCGTGCCGCTGCGCCTTCTCCACCACCCGGCCGCCGTAGAGCACGTTGACCTCGTCGCACAGGCCCGCGACCACGCCCAGGTCGTGCGTGATCATGACGAGCGCCGTGCCCAGGTCGTTCACCAGCTCCTTGAGCAGGGCGAGGATCTGCGCCTGGATCGTCACGTCGAGCGCGGTGGTCGGCTCGTCGGCGATGAGCAGGCGCGGGCGGCAGGCCAGCGCGATGGCGATCAGCGCGCGCTGGCGCATCCCGCCGGAGAGCTGGTGCGGGTACTCGGTGAGCCGCCGCTTCGGGTCGGGGATGCCGACCTTGTCCAGCAGCTCGGCCGCCTCGACCATGGCCTTCTTGCGCGGCAGGTCGCGGTGCCGCTCCAGCACCTCGGTGACCTGCAACCCGATCGGGATCACCGGGTTCAGCGACGACAGCGGGTCCTGGAACACCATGCCCAGGTCGCGGCCGCGCCGGTCCCGCATCTGGCGGTCGGACAGCGCGAGCAGGTTCTCGCCCTCGTAGTTCACCGTGCCGCTGACCCGCGCGCCGCGCTTGGGCAGCAGGCCCATGATGGCGAGCGACGTGACGGACTTGCCGCACCCCGACTCGCCGACCAGGCCCACGGTCTGGCCGGGCTCCACGTCGAAGCTCACGTGGTCGACGGCGGTGAAGGGCTGCTCCCCCTTGCGCTCGAAAACCACGGTGAGGTCACGGACTTCCAGTAGTGGCACGACTTCACCGCCTGCTCTTGGGGTCGAGGGCTTCGCGCAGGGTCTCGCCCATCAGCGTGAAGCCCAGCGCGACGACGATGATGCAGCCCGCCGGCCAGAACGCCAGCTGCGGGTGGGTGTCGAAGACGTTCTGCACGTCGCCGAGCATCTGCCCCCACTCCGGGATGCGGTCGTCGGGGTTGCCCAGGCCGAGGAACGACAGCGCCGCCGCGTCGATGATGGCCGTGGCCAGCACCAGCGTGGACTGCACGATCACCGGTCCGAGCGAGTTGGGCAGCATGTGCCGGAACACGATGGCGCCCGGCTTCACGCCCAGCGCGGTCGCGGCCAGCACGTGGTCGCTGCCCCGCTGCGCGAGCATCGAGCCCCGCAGCAGCCGCGCGAACACCGGGATCTGCACCACCGCCACCGCCACGATCACGGTGTACTGGTTGGGCCGCGCGAACAGCGCGCTGATGCTGAACGCCAGCAGCAGGCTGGGCAGCGACAGCATGACGTCGACGATCCGCATGACCACGGAGTCGACCCAGCCGCCGAACGCGCCGGCCAGCGTGCCGAGCGTAAGCCCGCCCGCCAGGCCGATGATCGTGGCCAGCACGCCCACGATCAGCGTCTGCTGCGAGCCGACGAGCATCCGCGACAGGAAGTCGCGGCCCTGGAGGTCGCCGCCGAGCGGGTGACCGGGCTGGGGCTCCGGGATCGCGTTGCGCGCCTTGACGACCTGGTCGATGAGCATCGGGTCGGCCGGGTCGTGCGGCGCCAGCCACGGCGAGAGGATCGACACCAGCACGAACAGGGTGATGATCCCGGCGCCGGTGAGGAACACCGGGCTGCGCCGCAGGGTCCGCCACGCGCTCGCGGCCAGGCTGACACCGGCGTCGGCGCCGGCCTCGGCCAGCTTGTCGATGCGGTCTTTCTTGCGGGTCGGAGTGACCATCGCGGCTACCTCGTCCTGATCCGCGGGTCGATGAGCGCGTACGAGAGGTCCACCAGCAGGTTGACCACCACGTACACGACCGTGGCCATGATGATCAGCAGCAGGAGCACCGGGTAGTCGCGTCTCTCGAACCCGATGGCCAGCGCCTGGCCCACGCCGGCGAAGGAGAACACCTTCTCGGTGAGCACCGCGCCCGCCAGCAGCGCACCGGTCTGGAGACCGATGGTGGTGACGACCGGGAGCATCGCGTTGCGCAGCACGTGCCTGCGGCGGATCACCGGCGAGGTGAGGCCCTTGGACTCGGCGGTGCGCACGAAGTCCTCGTCGAGCACGTCGAGCACCGCGGCCCGGGTGATCCGGAAGACCACCGCGAACGGGATCGTCGCCAGCGCGACGGCGGGCAGGATCAGGTGCTCCAGCGCGTTGAGCGCCGCGTCCCACTCCTGGGTGATCACGCCGTCGAGGACGAAGAACCCGGTCACGCGCGTGGCGTTGATCGCGTCCTGGCGCCCCTCGGTGGGCAGGCCCAGCGCCGAGGACAGCACGTCCTTGAGCACGTAGGCCAGGAAGAACACCGGCACGGCCACGCCGAGCAGGGAGCCCGCGACGCTGAAGTTGTCGAACCAGCCGCCGCGGCGCTTGGCCGCCATGTACCCCAGCGGGACACCGACGGCGATGGCGATGACGATGGCGAAGAAGCTCAGTTCGATCGTGGCGGGGAAGCGCTGGATGAAGATGTCGAGCGCCGAATCGCCGGGCTGCACGCCCGTCGAGACGCCGAAGTCGCCCGACAGCGCGCGTCCGAGGAACTTGAAGTACTGGACCAGGATCGGCTGGTCCAAGCCGAGCTGTTTGGTGAGGGCTTCCCGCGACTCGGGCGTGGCGCGCTCCCCCAGGAGGGCCGAGACCGGACCTCCCGGGAGAGCGCGGAGCCACGCGAAGAGCAGCAGGGACAGCACCAGCACCACGCCGACCAGCTGGATCAGCCGTCGGATCGTGTAGCGGAGCATTGAGCTACCCCGTCGTCTCTATCTGGAGTTGAGCGGACTCAGCCCTTGCTGGCCGGGCCGAACCTCTCGTCGGTCAGCGGACTGGGCACGAGGCCCTTGATGTCCGACTTCAGCACCAGGGCCGGCGGCGAGTGGGACACCGGGACGGCCGGGAGGTACTCCTCCATGATCTTCTTGTTCAGGTCCTCGTACATGCCCTTGCGCTTGCCCTCGTCGGGCTCCGAGTTGGCCGCGGCCAGCTCGTCGGCGAGGGTCTGGCCCCAGGCGGACGCGCCGGTGTTGAAGCGGTTGTCGGTGCGGCCGAAGAACGTGCCGATCCAGTTCTGCGGGGTGCCGTTGTCACCGGTCCAGCCCAGCATGAACAGGTCCGGGATGCCCTGGTCGACGTCGGTCAGGTAACCGCCGTTCCACGGCTTCGAGGTGACGTTCAGCTTGATGCCGGCCTTCTCCAGGTCACCGGCGATGGCGGCCTGCAGGTCCTTCGGGCTCGGCATGTACGGCCGGGTGACCTCGGTCGGCCAGTAGAAGTTCAGCGTCAGGTCGGACGCGCCGGCCTCGGCGAGCAGCGACTTGGCCTTCTCCGGGTCGTACTTGACCTCGGTGATCGAGCTGTTGTAGCCCTCGACCGTGTTCGGCATGAACTGCGTGGCGACGGACGCGCCCTCGGGCAGCTGCGACTTGACGAGCTGCTCGCGGTTGATCGCGTACATGAGCGCCTGGCGGACCTTGAGGTCCTGGAGCTTCGGGTTGTTCTTCTGGTTGATGCCCAGGTAGAGGACGTTGAACGCCGGGCGCACCGCGACGTTGAAGCCCTTCTCCTTCAGGCCCGGCCAGTCCGCCGCGTTCGGCAGGTCGTAGCCGTCGATGTCGCCGGCCTCCAGCGCCTGCTTGCGCGCCGTCTCGTCCGGGATGATGCGGAAGACGACCTTGTCGAGCTTCGGCTTCCCACCGTGGTAGCCGTCGTTGCGCACCAGTTCGACGACGTTGTTCGCCTTGTCGAACTTGGAGAACTTGAACGGGCCGGTCCCGGTCGGGTGCTCGTTCGCGTAAGCCGGGTAGGTGAAGCTGTCACCGGCCGCGACGACGTTGTCCGCGTCGTACTGCTTGAGCGCCGCGGGGCTGGAGATCGAGAACGACGTGAAGCCCAGGACCGACGGGAACTGCGAGGTGGCCTCGTTCAGTTCGATGACCGCGGTCTTCGCGTCCTTGGCCGCGCAGGACTTGTAGAGCGACGGCTTGTCGGGGGTGTCCGCGAAGCCGCCGAAGTTGTCCAGCCAGTACTGCGAAACGGCGTCGGACTGGCCGGCGCCCTTCTGGTTGTACCAGCGGTCGAAGTTGTAGCACACCGCTTCGGCGTTGAAGTCCGTGTCGTCGTGGAACTTCACACCTTCCTTCAGTGTGAACGTCCACGTCCTGCCGTCGGTCGACGACTCCCACTTGGTCGCCAGGGCCGGCTCGACCTCGGCCGTGCCGGGCTTGAAGCCGACGAGACCCTCGTACATCTGGCGGGAGACGCGGAACGTCTCGCCGTCCGTGGCGTAGAACGGGTCGAACAACTTCGGGGCACCTGCTGCGCCGAAGGTGAGCGTGCCGCCGACCTGCCCCGCCCCGGAGTCGCCGTCCCGCTCGGATTGAGCGCAGGCGGACAGTGCGAGCGCGGCTACGCCGGTCAGGCCGATCGCGGCCGTCCAACGGCGCCGAGCCGTTCGGGAATGAACCATCAAACACCCCTAGGGAAATTCCGGGATCTCACGGTGTGGTCACGGACCCTAACCGGTCCCCGCAACCTTCCACGTCGTCGCAGGTCACGATCCGGCCACGTGAATGAGCATTCTCGTACGAGCGGTCGACACCCGCTGACCCAACGTGACGACGGATGATCGGGCAAACGCTCTCCTACGCTGTACAACGGACAACGGGGAAACCCGCGCGCGCGTGGACGGGAGGTCGCCGGTGAGCCCAGTGGTCGAGTTCCGCCTCCTCGGGCCGCTCCGGGTGCTCGTCGACGGCGAGCAGGTGGTGGTGCGGGCGGGGCGGCAGCGGTCCCTGCTGGTCTCGCTGCTGATGCGCGCCGGCGCCGGTGTCTCGGTCGACGAGCTGGCGGAGCACATCTGGGGCGCCGAACCACCCGCCCGGGCGCGCGGCACCCTCCAGACCTACGTGATGCGGCTGCGGCAGGTGCTGGGACCCGCCGTGCCGATCCGCACCGTCCCGGACGGGTACCTGATCGACGTCGACGAACGCACGATCGACGTCATGCGGTTCGAGCAGCTGGTCGAGGAGGGCGAGCGGGAACGGGCCGCGGGCGGGCTGGAGGCGGCGTCGGCGATCTTCACCGCGGCGCTGGCGCTGTGGCGGGGACCGGCGCTGGTCGACGTGCCGTCCGAGGTGCTGCACCGCGACGAGGTGCCGCGCCTGGGCGAGCGGCGGCTGCACGTCGAGGAGCGCCGCGTCGAGGTGGACCTGGAGCTGGGCCGGCACGCCGAGCTGGTGCCCGAGCTGTCCCGGCTGACCAGCGAGCACCCGCTGCGCGAGCGGCTGTGGGCGCAGCTGATGGTGGCCCTGTACCGGTCGGGGCGGCAGGCCGACGCGCTCGGCGCGTACCGCCGGGTCAGCGGGCTGCTGGCCGAGCAGCTGGGCATCGACCCGGGCGACGAGCTGCGGCGCGTGCACCAGCAGGTGCTGAGCGGCTCGCCCGCGCTCGAACCGCGCCCGGCGGCGGCCACCGCGGCCCGCGACCGGGTCGTGCCCTCGCAGCTGCCCGCCGACATCGGCGACTTCGTCGGCCGCGGGCAGGCCGTGCAGCTGATCGAGGCGCTGCTGAGGACCGCGCAGGGCGTGCCCGTGGTGACGCTCGCCGGGCCGCCCGGGGTGGGCAAGACGGCGCTGGCCGTGCACGCCGCGCACAAGATGCGCCACTTCTTCCCCGACGGGCAGCTGTACGTGAACCTGCGCGGGTACGCCCAGGGCCAGCCGCTGAGCGCCGTCGACGTGCTGCCGCGGTTCCTGCGGGCGCAGGGCGTGCCGCCCGAGTCGGTGCCGCTGGACCAGGACGAGCAGGAGGCGATGTTCCGGTCGCGGCTGACCGACCAGCAGGTGCTGCTGGTGCTGGACAACGCGGCCAACGCCGAGCAGATCCGGCCCCTGCTGCCGGGCTCGCCGGGGTGCGCGGTGCTCGTGACCAGCCGCGACACCCTGCGCGGCCTCGCGGTGAGCCACGCGGCGTCCAACGTGCGGCTCGACGTGCTGGACCGGGCCGAGACGCGGGCGCTGCTGGCCGGGATGCTCGGCGAGGAGGTGGTCGCGGCGCAGGCGGGGGCGGCCGACGAGCTGGCCGAGCTGTGCGCGCACCTGCCGCTGGCGCTGCGGATCGCGGCGGCCAACCTGCTGTCGCGGCCGGAGACCACCATCGCCTCGTACGTCGAGGAGCTGCGGGCGGGCAACCGGCTGGCCGCGCTGGCCGTGGAGGGCGACGAGCGGGCGGCCGTGCACGCGGCGTTCGACCTGTCGTACACGGCGCTCAAGCCGGAGCTGGCCTCGCTGTTCCGGCTGCTCAGCCTCGCGCCCGGCGACATCACGCCGGACGTGGCGGCGGCGTTGGGCGGGCTCACCGCGCAGGACGCGCGGCGGCGGCTCGACCGGCTGGCCACGGCCAACCTCGTGGACAACCACGCGCCGGGCCGCTACCAGTTCCACGACCTGCTGCGGGACTACGCGGCCGAGCGGCTCGCGTTCGAGGACGACCCGGCGGAGAGCGCGCAGGCCACCCGCCGGCTGCTGGACTGGTCCATCCGTTCGGTGGACAACGCGACCGACGCGTTCAAGTCGACGCTGCTGCGGCTGCCGCGCACCGACGTCGTGGCGGGCGTGACGCCGCGCCTGTTCACCACCTCGGGCGAGGCGCTGACCTGGCTCGACGCCGAACGCGCCAACCTCGTGGCGCTGGTCGTGCACGCGGCCGACCGGCAGCCCGACCGGGACGTGTGGCAGCTCGCCGACGCGTTGCGGCGGTACTTCTACACGATCGGGTTGCCCGCGGAGTGGCTGGCGACGGCCAAGGCCGGGCTGTCCGTCGCGCAGGCCACCCAGGACGCGGTCGGCGAGGTGGCGATGCTGTCCTCGCTCGGCACCCTGTACTGGGTGATCGGGCAGCACCGGGTGGCCGTCGACTACTTCCGCCGCGCCATCCCGATCCAGCAGCGCACCGGCGCGTCACCGGCCGTGGAGGCGGCCGTGCTGGCGAACCTCGGCGCGGTCTACATCGAGGTCGCCGAGCTGGAGCAGGCCGCCGACCACCTGGAGCGGGCGCTGGTGATCACCCGGTCCATCGGGGCGCTCCAGCAGGAGGGCATCGCGCAGCTGAACCTCGGCGGCGTCTACATGCACCTCGGGCAGCTCGACCGGGCCGTGTCGTCGTTCGAGGGGGCGCTGGACGTCGGCAACCGGCTCGGGGCGTGGATGACGCAGGCCGACAGCCACCGGGCGCTGGCCGAGGCGCACCTGTTCCTGGGGCAGCCGGAGCGCGCCGCGGAGCTGTACGAGCGGTGCGGGGAGCTGTACGAGCGGGCCGGCGCGCGGCGGTTCGCGCACTTCTCGCACGAGGGGCTGGCGCTGACCTACGTGATGCGGGGCCGGTTCACCGAGGCGGCGCGGGAGGCCGAGGAGGCCGTCGCCATCGCCGAGGAGATGGGCCTGCTCAAGGGCCTGTGCGACGCGAAGAACGCCCTGGGCGAGGCGCTGTGCGGCCTGGGGCGGCTGGAGGAGGCCGTGGACCGCACGACCGAGGCGCTGCGGACGGCCGAGGAGACCGGGTACCCGCTGGGCACCAGCGCTGCCCGGCGCAACCTGGCCCTCGTCCACCGCGCGGCCGGGCGGCTCGACGAGGCCCGCTACTCGGCCGGGCAGGCCCTGGACAGCGCCGTCCGCTACCGGCTGCGCGTGGCCGAGGTGGACGCCCTCGCCGTCCTCGGCCGGGTCCGGCTCGACCAGGGCGACGTGCCCGGGGCCCTGGACCTGGCGCTGCGCTGCCTGGAGCTGAGCCGTGCCACGGGCCAGCGCTTCGTCCACGCCCGCGCCGCCCACCTGGCCGGCGATGCCCTGGCCGCCACCGGCGACCTGGCGTCCGCCCGCCCCCACTGGCAGGCGGCCCGCGACTGGTACACCGCGATCGGCTCCCCCGAAGCCGCCACCCTCCCCTGACCCCGCGAGTCATGCGCTCACGACCCGCGAGTCCAACGCTCGCGACCCGCGAGTCATGCGCTCAGAGCCCTCGTGTCATGCGCTCGTGCTCACCGGCAGGCTCGGGTAACCGCGCCGAACGCATGACACGAGGGTCATGAGCGCATGACTCGCGGGTCGTCAAGGCATGACTCGCGGGTCGTGAGCGCATGACTCGCGGTGGGTCAGGTGTGGATGGTTTTGGTGGCTCGGGAGGGGGTGTCGTCCACGGCGAACCAGCCGCGTTCGAAGGACTGCCAGCGCTCCAGGTGGCGGCGGCTCGCTTCGCCGTCGCGGGCCACGGCCCGGGCCAGGCGGGTCGCCGGGTCCGGGTGCTCCACCCAGATCGCCTCGTCCAGGCGGGCGGCGATCCGGCGGCGGGCGGCCGAGACGCCCTCCAGGACGAGGACGGGGGTACGGGGAACGGTGACCCACTCGCCGAGGCGGGGCCAGCCGGCCGACCAGTCCATGCGCTGGTAGCGGCCCTCCTCGCCCCGCCACAGGGGTTCGAGGACGCCGTGCAGCAGGCGCGGCCACCAGGCGACCGGGTCGGCCCAGGTCGCGAAGTGGTCCGTCGGCACGACGTGCGCGCCGAGGTCGGCCGCCAGGTCGCGGGCGACCGTCGACTTGCCCGAGCCCGACGGCCCGTCGACCGCGATCAACCTCACATGCTGCGCCGGCCGGACAGCGCCCGGCCGAGGGTCAGCTCGTCGGCGAACTCCAGGTCGCCGCCCATCGGCAGGCCGGAGGCCAGCCGCGTGACGGTCAGCCCCGGGAAGTCGCGCAGCATCCGCACCAGGTACGTCGCCGTCGCCTCGCCCTCGGTGTTCGGGTCGGTGGCGATGATGATCTCGTTGACGTCCGTGCCGATGCGGGTGAGCAGCTGCCGGATGCGCAGCTGGTCCGGCCCGACGCCCGACAGCGGGTCGAGCGCGCCGCCCAGGACGTGGTAGCGGCCCTTGAACTCACGGGTCCGCTCCACCGCGAGCACGTCCTTCGGCTCCTCGACCACGCAGATCAGCGTCAGGTCGCGGCGCGGGTCGCGGCAGATGCGGCACGTCGTCTCGGCCGAGACGTTGCCGCACACGTCGCAGAACACCACGCCGTCCTTGACCTTCTGCAACGCGTCCTGGAGCCGGCCGATGTCGGCGGGCTCCGCGGCGAGGAGGTGGAAGGCGATGCGCTGCGCGCTCTTCGGACCGACGCCCGGCAACCGGCCGAGCTCGTCGATCAGGTCCTGGACCGGCCCCTCGTACATCAGCCGAACAGCTTCCCGAGACCGCCCAGGTCGTCCATCCCGCCCATGCCGCTGGCCAGCGGGCCCATCTTCTGGGCGGCCAGCTCCTGGGCGGCGCGGTTCGCGTCGCGCACGGCGGCGACGACGAGGTCGGACAGCGTCTCGACGTCCTCCGGGTCGACGGCCTTCGGGTCGATGTTCAGGCTCTTGAGCTCGCCGCCACCGGTCACCACGGCGGTGACGAGGCCGCCACCGGCGGTGCCGGTGACCTCGGCCTCGGCCAGCTCCTGCTGCGCGGCAGCGAGCTGCTGCTGCATCTTCTGCGCCTGCTGGAGGATCTGCTGCATGTTGGGCCCACCGGGTTGCACCGCGGGTTCCTCTCTTCGGGGTTTGCCGCCGTTCACCAGCGTAGTCGCGTCGATCAGCCCTTCAACGGGCGAGCACCCAGCTCGTCGGCGAGGAGCTTGAGCACGATGGCCTCGGGGTCGGGCCGCTCGCCCAGGTCCTCGGACGGCAGGGCCGCCTCGGCGAGCATCTCCTCCTCGTCGACCGGCTCCGGCGGGAGGGGGTCGTCGGGTTCGGGCGGCTCCGGGGGCGGCGGCACGTCGTCCACCGGCGGGCGTGGCGCCTGCCGGGTCGGCTGCTCGGGGGCGCGCTGCGCCTGGGCCTGGCTGGGCCTGGTCGGCGCGGGCCGCTGCGGCTTCGGCGGGGCCTGCCGGGTGGGCGCGGTCGCGGCCGGGGCGTCGCCGTGGACGCACTTCACCTGCCACGTGCCGCCCAGGACCTCGGCGAACGCGGTGGCGATGGCGTCGGCGTTGCGCGGTTCGGCGAGCCGGCGGGCCAGCGGCGCGGAGGTGTGCGCCAGGGTGATCGTGGTGCCGTCGACCTCGGCGACCGTGGCGTTGGTCAGCATCGCCTCGGTGCTGCGGCTGGCGTTGCGGACCACGCCCAGGAGTTCGGACCAGCGCCGGCGCACCTCGGCCGCGTCGACGCCGCCGGACGCGCCCGTGCCGACGGACGGGCCCGTGCCGCCGGCGGGCTGGGCGGCGGGAGCCGCCACCTCCGGGGCCGGGTCGGCGGGCGGGGGCGGCACCTCGACCGGCCGGGTGGGTGCGGGGTCGGGACGCGCCGGGGCCTGCTGCATCGCCGCGGACCGCAGCACGGGCGGCGGGGGCGGCGGGCCTGCCGGGGCGGGTGGGCCCGCCGTGCCCGTCGGACCTGCCGGGACCGCGGAGCCCTGAACGGCGGGAGCCTGGGCTACGGGGGCTTGCACGGCGGGGGCCGGGGCTGCGGGGGCCCGGGCTGCGGAAGCCTGGGCGGCCGGTACCTGAGCCGCGGGCGCCGGGGCGGCGGGGGGCTGGGCGGCCGGGGCGGGTGGGGTCGGGTCCGCGGCGCGTTGCGACGGGCGCTGGAAGCGGGGCTCGACCGGCTGACCGTTGGTCGCGCCGCCGGCCGCGCCACCGCCGGCGGGCGGGCCGTGGCGCTCCAGCTGCTCCAGGCGCTGCAGCAGGCCCGACTCGGCGTCGCCGACCGAGGGCAGCAGCATCCGCGCGGCCACGAGTTCGAGGACCAGCCGGGGCGCGGTCGAACCGCGCATGTCGGTGAGGCCGGCGTGCAGGACCTCCGCCCACCTCGTCACGGTCGCCGGGCGGGTCGCGTCGCGCTGGGCGAGCATCTTCGCGACCTCGTCGTCCGGCGCGGTGACCAGGTTGCGCGTCGCCGCGTCCGGCACGGCGTGCAGCAGCACGAGGTCGCGCAGGCGGTCGAGCAGGTCGGAGGCGAACCGGCGCGGGTCGTGCCCGGCGTCGACCAGCCGGTCGATCGTGCCGAACACGGCCGAGCCGTCACCGGTGGCGAGGCCGTCGACGAACTCGTCGATCAGCGCCACGTCCGTCACGCCGAGCAGCGCGATGGCCCGGTCGTAGCGCACGCCCTCCGGGCCCGCGCCGGACAGCAGCTGGTCCATCACCGACTGCGTGTCGCGCGCCGACCCGCCGCCCGCGCGGATGACCAGCGGGAACACCGACGGGTCGACGGTCACGCCCTCGTCCGCGCAGTTGCGCTCCAGCAGGGCCCGCATCGCGCCCGGCGGGATCAACCGGAACGGGTAGTGGTGCGTGCGCGAGCGGATGGTGGGCAGCACCTTGTCCGGCTCGGTGGTGGCGAAGATGAAGATCAGGTGCTCGGGCGGTTCCTCCACGATCTTCAGCAGGGCGTTGAAGCCCTGCGTGGTGACCATGTGCGCCTCGTCGATGATGAACACCCGGTAGCGGGACTCGGCGGGTGCGTAGAACGCCTTGTCGCGCAGCTCGCGGGCGTCGTCGACACCGCCGTGGCTGGCCGCGTCCAGCTCCACCACGTCGACGCTGCCGGGGCCGTTGGGCGCGAGGCCGACGCACGAGTTGCACTCGCCGCACGGGTCGGGCGTGGGGCCGTTCACGCAGTTCAGCGAGCGGGCGAGGATGCGGGCGCTGGACGTCTTGCCGCAGCCGCGCGGCCCGGAGAACAGGTACGCGTGGTTGACCCGCCCGGCACGGAGCGCGATGCGCAGCGGGTCGGTGACGTGCTCCTGCCCGACCACCTCGCCGAAGGTGGCCGGTCGGTACTTGCGGTAGAGGGCGAGCGCCACGCCGGGGACCTTACCGGGAGGGTCCGACAAAAGAAGGGGACCCCGTGCACCCACCAGAGCCCGCTTATCCTTGCTGCCTTCCGGCCCTGGGGAGGTTCGCGAGATGTGTGCCGCACGAGGTCCGCAGTCAGTGTAGCCGGTCCCCTGGACGCCCCGTCGCCCTGCCCGGCAAACTCCTCACCGGAACCTTCTGCACTCGGTGAAGGAGGAACATGAAGACAGCTCTGGTCCTCGCCGGCGCGGCCCTGCTCCTCGGCGCGGGCACCGCGGCGGCCGACCCCGTCCCACCCCGGCACGCGGTCGTCGTCTGCGACACGGCCAGCTTCTACGGCAACTACGACCACTCGTCCGGGCCCGTCGGCTTCAAGCGGACCCTGACCCGCGGCAACAAGATCGGCCACACGCCCGGCGCGCACCCCGTCTACAACGGGTGGGCGGCGAGCATGGACTTCGGCCCGAACGACTGGGGTTATCTCCGGATCGAGTGCATCGGGGGTTACGACTCGTGGTGAGGACAGCGGCCGTGCTGGCGGTGGCGGTCGCGCTGGTCGCGACCGCCACCCCCGCCCGAGCGGCCAACGGCACCGTCGGCGAGCGCGAGACCGTGTGCGCGCAGGACCTCTACGTGCGCACCGCGCCGAACGACGGCCCGTGGATGGGCACGCTCTACAAGGGACAGACGTTCCTCGTGAAAGGACCGAAGACCGGGAACTACGTCTACGGCTTCGCCTACGGGCACATCAACGCCCACGGCTGGGTCGTCGACGGCTGGTTCTGCTGAGACCCCTCAGAGGCCCAGCTCCCGCGCGAACAGCGGCACGGCCTTGTCGAGCGCGTAGGCCGTGCCCAGGGACGACCCGCTGGAGAAGGCGTTGACCAGGTCCTCGTCCTCCAGGACCAGGGCGTTCGCCGGAACCAGCGGGTTGGCCTTGAGCGCGCTCGCGTCGCCGCCGATGGGGAACAGCACGGGCAGGTCGGCGTTGAGCAGGTCGAGCCGCTCGGCCGAGATGTCCACGTAGAACGTGCCGGCCGCCAGCGCCTCGACGTCGGCGCGCGGCGTGAAGCCGATGGCCTTCATGAAGTCGGTGCGCGAGTCGCCGGAGACGTACGCGCCGAACTTGCCGTCGAAGAACGCGCCGACCACGGTGGACCTGCCGTCGAACTTCCTGCTGTCGGCGAACTTCGCCTCCAGGTCCTTGACGACCTTCTCCCCCTCGGGCACCTTGCCGAGCGCCTTGGCGACCAGCTCGACCTGCTGCTTCCAGGTCGTGCCGTACGGGATCACGTCCTTGGGCGCGCCGATGGTGGGCGCGATCCTGGACAGCGTCTCGTGCTTCTTCTCGTCGTTGTCCGACCGGGTGTTGAGGATGAGGTCGGGCTGGAGCGCGGCCACCGCCTCGTAGTCGATCTCGGTGGTGCCGAGCAGCTTCGGCGCCTCCTCGTACAACCCGTCCGCCCACGGCCCGACGCCGTTCCCGCCGAACGCCAGCCAGTCGCTCGCGCCGACCGGCCGCACGCCGAGGGCGAGCGCGGCCTCCGCGTCGGACCAGCCCAGCGCCACGACGCGCGTCGGCGGCTCGTCGATCGTCACGGGACCGAACCGGGTGTCGACGGTCACCGCCGTTCCCCGCTCGGCGTTCTGCCCGCCCTCCGGTTCACCACCGCCGCCGCAGGCGGCCAGCAGCAGTGCGGACAGTACGACCACGAAACCACGCTTCACCTTGCACCTCCTTAGGTGAGCCTAACCGAACACATCGCCCACGGATGCACGCGCGGGCCCGCGTCACAGCGGCGCGGGGCGGTCGGGCAGCCCGGCGACCACCCGTTTTGGGGACCGCCGGTGGGCTCCGTTAGACTCGGCGGCGGAGGATTCGCATAGTGGCCTAGTGCGCACGACTGGAAATCGTGTTGGGTTAACCCCCTCACGGGTTCAAATCCCGTATCCTCCGCCGCACAGGACCCCGGCACCGTCAGGTGACCGGGGTCCTGTCGTTCCGGAGCAACCCCGCGGACTTCCCGTGCGTGTACCCAGTGATCGCACTCGATCACTGGGAGGAACCGCATGAGGATCGCCAAGACGATCGCCGCCGTCGCGCTGGCCGCCGCGGGCGTGCTCGCCGGGAGCGCAACCGGGAACGCCACCGCGAGCGCCGCGCCCGCGGACGGGTGGGACCCGAACGCGCCCTACGGCGTCACCACGTGGCACTACGTCAACCAGAGGTCGTGCCCGTCGTCGGCGTGCGCGTACCTGGGCACCATCCCCGCCTGGACCACCACCATCGCCTACTGCTGGTACCAGGGGGAGCCCGTCACCGACGCCGGCATCACGAACGACGTCTGGCTGCTGGTCAGCCTCCAGGACGGCGGCCAGAAGTGGGCGAGCGCCGTCTACTTCCAGGGCGACGCGTACGCCGGCCTCCCCGGCCACGCGGCGTGCCGCGACCACAACCTGCCCCGCCCGCAGGCCGCCTGACCCGATGACGAGGCCCCCCGGACGGCGTGTCCGGGGGGCCTCGTCACGTCGGTCGCCTACGGGCGGGGCAGGCACTCCAGGACGTCCTCCAGCAGGAAGACGACCTTGTCGACGTTCGCGTTGCCGGTGCTCGGGCGCAGCTTGACGACCTGCGGGTCGTGGTCGCTCGCCTGGTCGGCGAACTCGGCGTTGATGTGCACCACGTCGTAGCGGTACCGGGTGATGTTCGAGCTGATCAGGATGTGGTCGAGGGTCTGCGAGTTGCCCTCGAACACGTAGCTGTACCGCTCGGCCGCCGGGAGGGTGTCCATCAGGGCGACGACCTGGCCGCCGGCGGTGAGGGTCTTCACCGCGGGCGAGAACTGGTAGTCGTTGATGTCACCCGCGAGGACGACGTTGGCGCCCTTGTCGACCGCCTTCACCTGGTCCACGAAGCCCTTGAGCAGCGCGGCCTGCTGGGCCCGCTGCACCTCGGAGCCGCGCACCGGCTCCTGGTAGCGGCCGTGCATGGCCTGGTCGCCGCCCTTGGAGTTGAAGTGGTTCGCGACCACGAACACGGTGCGGCCGCGGAACTTGAACTCGCCGGCCAGCGGCTTGCGGCTGCTGTTCCACGCCGGGTCGGCGGGGGCGACGCGGCCCGGCGACACCGACAGCGCGGCGCGGCCCTGCTGCTTCACGACCGACACCGGGGTCGTCGCGTCGCCGCCCGGCCGGTCCACGAAGGACACCCGGGCCGGGTTGAACAGGAACGCGACCCGGATGTTGCCGCCCGGCTCGCCGCCGTCCTGCTTGTTCGCGGGGTCGACCTGGCGCCACCGGTAGCGCGGACCGCCCGCGGCGGCGATGGCGTCGGTGAACTTCGTGAACGTCAGGTCCGCGGCCACCGTGCCGTCGTCGACCGCGCCGTTGTTGTCCTGGATCTCCTCCAGCACCACGACGTCCGGGCTCGCCAGGTTGTGCACCACGGCGGCGGCCAGGCGGTCGAACTTCGCCTGGTCGTTGGTGGCGGCCAGGTTCTCCACGTTGTAGGTGGCCACGGTCATCTCGTAGCCGCGCTGCGCGTCGGTCTTCTCCGGCTGGGTGCCGCCGGGGACGTGCTCGCCGACCGACTTGGCGGCCAGGGTGTAGCCGCCGAAGTTGGTGTACTCGACGTTGCCGACGGTCGCGCCGCGCCACACGTCGCCGACGTTGCTGGTGGTCGGGGCCGCCGCACCGGGCTTGACCTTGATCCGGCCGCTGTTGGGCTGGTCGTAGCCGAGGTAGATCGTGCCGCCGCGCGCGGTCGGGTTCTGGTCCGGCAGGGTGGTGATCCACGTCTCACCGAAGCTGTTCGTGGGGCCGACCACGCGGGCGTCGTCCACCTGGACGTACATGCCCTCGCGGGACTCGAAGTAGTCCTGGCCGTAGGTCGCGGGGTCGAGCGGGAGCGCCTCGACGCTGCCGCCGCCCGCGGTGGGCAGGTAGCCGGCCGGGGGCTTGAGCACCTCGGGGGCCGGCAGGGCGTTGCCCCTGGACCGCACGGTGACCGTGGCGGACGTGATCTCGGTGAGCGTCTGGTTGCTGTTGCTCGCCGCGTCGCCGGCCGGTCGGTACTCGGCGACCGTGCCGGAGACCAGGACGTCGTCGCCCGGTTCCACGGTCGGGACCAGGCCCGCGGTGTAGACGAACACGCCCTCGCTGGTGCGCGGGTCGGCGTCCGGGGCGGTGTCCTGCACCCAGAAGCCGCGGTCGCCGGTGGCGCGGGTGGCCGTGACGACGCCGGGGACGCCGGTCACCTTCTGGCCGACCAGCGGCGAGATGCGGGTCGTGCCCTGGACGTCGCGGATGCGCTTGTCGCCGGGCCCCGGCTCGGGGTCGGGGTCCGGCTCGGTGCCGCCGGGGCCCTGGCCCGCGGCGTTGACCGGCGTCGGCGCGCCCACGGCGAAGTCGGTGGCGTTGTCGTCGGTGTCGGTCAGCGCCGGGCGGGCGGCGGACGTCGTGCTGCCCAGGTTGCCGGTCGGCGTGCCCTCGCGGACCACGGCGGCCGTGCCGTAGCCGACCAGGTCGCGGACGCGGGCGTCGGCGGCGCAGTCGGCGGCGGTCTTGCAGGTGAGCGCGGTCGTGCCGGCGACGAGGGCGATGGTGCCCCCGGTGCCGCTCATCGCGATCGTGCCGGTGGCGTCCGGGGCGGGCAGCTCGACCGTGCCGCCGGAGCCCTTGGACTCGGCCACGAGGAACCGGCCGCCGGCCGCGATCGACCCGGTCAGCGGCGTGACCTGCCACGTGCTCGCGGCGCTCGCGCTCGCCGGCAGGTACTGGACGCTCCAGCCGTCCACCGCGACCGCGCTCGCACCGCGGTTGGCCAGCTCGACGAAGTCCTGCGTCAGCGTCGCCCCGGAGTTGCCGCCGCCGCCGTAGACCTCGGCGATGAGGGCGTCCGGGCTCGGTGCGGCGACGGCCGGCGCGACGAGGGCGAGCGTCACGGCGGAGGCGGCGGTCGCCGCCAGTCCGAGGCGCAGCGGAGTGGGTCTCAAGGCTTCCTCCGGGAAGTTGGCGGGTTCGCGCATCCTCCCCGGATCGGGTGAACGACGGAAGACACCGTGACTAACGGTTAACCCTTGACGCTTCACTCGAACGTGTGTTCGACCGTAGGGTAGGGTTCTCGACGTGCCGATCCGGTGGCCCTCCCAGCGCCGGCAGGCACGCCGCACCCGACAGGGGCGCCGGGCCGGGACCTGACGAGGTCGGGGGCCGGCGCCCCTGTGCGGTCGGCTCCGCCACACATCCCGCCGCACCACGTCCCGCCGCACCACGTTCCACCGGCCCCACATCCCACCGCACCGCCCGCACCGCGCCGCCGTGCACCCGATCGGACCCGCCGCGCGCCCGACAGGGCGCATCGCCGTGCACCCGTTGAGCGCAACGCGCCGGGACGTGCGACGTTGGACCTCCAGCACCCAGGCGGAGGAGGTCGCGGTGCCCAGCTACGACAAGTCGGTCGAGGTCTCCGTCCCGGTGTCCGTCGCGTTCGCGCGGTGGACCGAGCCGAAGCTGTTCCCCCGGTTCATGCCCGGCGTGGAGCACGTGACGCAGGTCGACGCCGACCACCTGCACTGGATGACCGGCTTCGGCGGGTTCCAGCGCGAGTTCGACGTGGAGATCACCGAACGGCGGCAGGACGAGTGCATCGCCTGGCGGACCACCGGCGGGGCGCACCACACCGGCTCGGTCACGTTCACCGCCCTGGACGAGGGGCGCACCCGCCTCGAACTGCACCTGGACCACCGGCCCAGCGGCGCGCTGGAGACCATCGGCTCGGCGGCGGGGGTCGTGGGCGCCCGGCTCCAGGGCTACCTGAACGGGTTCAGGAGGTACGCCGAGGAGGAGTACGCCGACGGTTCCCGATCACCCGAGGTGACCTGACCGGCGGGCTCAGGGAATCACCCGACCGGGGTGCAGCACGGCGCGCAGCTCCGCGAGCGAGCGCTCCAGCAGGCGGGCCTCGAACTCCTGCGGGGCGTGCCGCCCGGGGTCGTACTCCGCCATGAGCCCGTGGACCGAGTCGAACCACCCGCCCAGCCGCGCGGCGGTGTCGGCGGCGACCCGGTCCCGCCGGACCGCGTGGTCCACCAGCAGGTCGAACTCCTGCCGCACCAGGTCGGGCTTGGGCCGCTGCGGGTTGGTCCAGTCGTCGGCCAGGACGGGGCGCAGGCGCACCGCCTCCTCGTTCCAGTGCAGCAGCAGCGCCAGGTCGGAGGTGAAGCCGTCGGGCAGGGTGTCGGGCCACAGCTCGCGCACCGCGGCGCGCTGCCCGGACCACGGCGTGGAACCCACCTTGGGCAGCAGCTCGGGGAACAGGACCCCGGCGAGGGGGGCGAAGAACCCGCACAGCCACAGCTGCGGGTAGAGCGGGCGCCAGTACAGGTCGGAGACGGTGGCGTCGGCCACCCCGCTCAGGATCGGCGCGACGAGCAGCGGCACCAGCGGCGGGTCGCCGTAGTAGCGGACGTCGCCGTCCACCAGGCAGATCACGTCCCCCTCGGCCGCCGCGACCCCGGCGAGCACCGCCACGCCCTTGCCGAGCCCCGTCTCCACCACCGTCGCGCCGGCCGCCGCGGCGAGCTCGGCCGTGTCGTCCGCGCACCCGCTGGCGCTGACGACCACCTGCCCCGGCACGCCGAGCGCGGCCAGCCCCCGGAGGGACTCGGACACGACGTCGGCGATCGTCGCCGCCTCGTCGTGCGCGGGGACCACGACGCTCACGGACGCCGCTTCCCGCGCGCGCAGGGTGCGGCGCGCGACGAGTTCGAGGCCCAGGGCCGGGTCGATGGGCGGCAGGGTCATCGTGCCGCTCTCCGGAGGAGGGGGCGGGACGCCCGTTCACACAGCTCAACGAGGTACATCGGTCTCCCGTGAACGCGCCTGGCCGTCAGCGAACGCCACCACGGGCGCAACCGCGGTGCACGGCGCCCAAGCTAACCCCGGGGCACGTGGTGCCGGGTGGTGGGTGTCCGGCCGTAGTTGTGCGGTGCGCGCCGGTGGTGGGACGTGGTGGTGTTCCCCGGTGGTCCGTCGAACCGGCGGATCGGGATGAGGTGGGCGTGGCGACGGGCGGAACCGCGGGGACGGACGACCCCGTCGTGCCGGGGGTTCGGCAGGACGCGGGCGTGTCGGGGTTCGGGACGTGGCCGGTGCGGGTGGGTGTGGTGCCGTTGACGGCGGACTCGCCGGCTGGCGCGCGAAAGCTGCTGACTGATCCTGCACCGAGATCCGCGAACCACCAGCACCAGTCGCAGAACTCGTTCACGCAGCTCGACGAGGTACAGCGGTAGCCACACCATTGGGCATCCCTGAGGACGCCGCAGGTCCACACCTGGGCTGCCTGATCCCCGGTCAGCGTGATCCGAAACGCCACCGGCGACCACCTGCACCCGAGTCGTCACCCGATCGAATGATCCACCGGAGTGAACACGCGACGTGAAGTGAACTGATCAGCACGGGCAAGTGCCCCGCCCTTGCTTCGCCTCTCCATAGGGCTCTCGGGACGCTCTGCACGGCGCCCCACGGCCTCGGGCGCACCTCGCCCGTCCCATCCACGCGGCGATCCGCCG
>NZ_JBPKJK010000085.1:0-37252 GCF_051756985.1 Saccharothrix sabaoui | reverse complement strand
GCCCGACGCGCCCGGCGCCGCCGACCTCGCGCGCGACCTCGAAGCGCTCGGCGCGCGGGTCACCGTCGTGGCCTGCGACGCCGCCGACCGCGACCGGCTGGCCGAGGTGCTGGCCGCCGTCCCGGACGACGCGCCGCTCACCGCCGTGTTCCACCTCGCCGGCGTCCTGGACGACTCGGTCGTCGGCGCGGTCACCCCCGAGCGGGCGCTGGGGGTGCTGCGGCCCAAGGTGGCCGGCGCCCGGAACCTGCACGAGCTGACCCGCGACCTCGACCTGTCCGCGTTCGTGCTGTTCTCCTCCCTCGCCGCCACCCTCGGCGGCCCCGGCCAGGCGGTCTACGCGGCGGCCAACGCCTACCTCGACGGCCTCGCCCGGCACCGCCGCGCGGCCGGGCTGCCCGCGACCTCCGCCGGCTGGGGCCTGTGGGACGCCGACGGCCCGGCCGGCGGCGCGGTGGGGGAGCGGATCGCCCGCGACGGCCTGCCCGCCATGCCCCCGGAGCGGGCGCTGGCCGCGCTGCGCCGCACCCTCGCCCTCGGCGACGCCCACGTGGTGATCGGCGACGTCGACTGGCCCCGCTACGCGAAGGTCCGCGCGACGGCCCGCCCGAGCCGGGTGTTCGCCGACCTGCCGGAGGCGGCCCCGGCCGGCGCGGGGGAGACCGCGCTGACCGCCGTGGCCGCCGCCGAACGGGGCCGGGTGCTGCTGGACCTGGTCCGCACCGCCGTCGCCGACGTCCTCGGCCACGCCGACCCCGCCGCGGTGGACGTGCACCGCGCCTTCCAGGACCTCGGCTTCGACTCGGTCACCGCGGTGGAGCTGCGCAACCGCCTGGCCGAGCGCACCGGCCTGGCGCTGTCGGTGACCCTGGTGTTCGACCACCCGTCCGTCGAGGCCCTCGTCGCGCACCTGCGGGACGGCCTGGCCGGCGACGACGGACCCGCGGCCCCCGCCGTCGTCGCCGCGGCCGTCGCCGACGACCCCGTCGCGATCGTGTCGATGAGCTGCCGGTTCCCCGGCGGCGTGGACAGCCCGGAGCGGTTCTGGGACCTGCTCGACAGCGGCACGGACGCCATCTCCGACTTCCCCGCCGACCGCGGCTGGGACCTGGCCCGCCTGTTCGGCGACCGCGCCGGCCAGACGACCGCGCGGCAGGGCGGGTTCCTGCACGACGCCGCCGACTTCGACCCCGGCTTCTTCGGCATCTCGCCGCGCGAGGCGCTCACCGTGGACCCGCAGCAGCGGCTGCTGCTGGAGGCCGCGTGGGAGGCGCTGGAGCGCGCCGGCATCGACCCGGCGTCCCTGCGCGGCAGCGACACCGGCGTCTACATCGGCTCCAGCCACCACGAGTACGGCTCGCGCCTGACCGACCCGCCCGAGGAGTACGAGGGCTACCTGGGCATCGGCAGCGCGGGCAGCGTCGCCTCCGGCCGCATCTCCTACGTGCTCGGCTTGGAGGGCCCCGCCGTCACGGTGGACACCGCCTGCTCGTCGTCGCTGGTCGCGCTGCACACGGCGGTCCGCTCCCTGCGGTCCGGCGAATCGGCGCTCGCCCTCGTCGGCGGGGCCACCGTGATGGCCACGCCCACCACGTTCGTCGAGTTCAGCAGGCAGGCCGGGCTCGCCGCGGACAGCCGGTGCAAGCCGTTCTCGGCGAGCGCCGACGGCACCGCGTGGGGCGAGGGCATCGGCCTGGTGCTGCTGGAACGGCTGTCCGACGCCCGCCGCAACGGCCACCCCGTGCTGGCCCTGGTGCGCGGCACCGCCGTCAACCAGGACGGCGCGTCCAACGGCCTGACCGCGCCCAACGGGCCGTCGCAGCAGCGCGTCATCCGCGCCGCCCTGGCCGACGCCGGGCTCGACGCGGGCGACGTGGACGTGGTCGAGGCGCACGGCACCGGCACGAGGCTCGGCGACCCCATCGAGGCGCAGGCGCTGATCGCCGCCTACGGCCGCCGCCGCGACCACCCGCTGCTGGTCGGTTCGGTGAAGTCCAACATCGGCCACACCCAGGCCGCCGCCGGCGTCGCCGGGATCATCAAGGTGGTGCTCGCGCTGCGGCACGGCGTGCTGCCCCCGACGCTGCACTTCGACGCGCCCAGCCCGCACGTCGACTGGACGGCCGGGTCGGTGCGGGTGGTCACCGAGCGGACGCCGTGGCCCGCCGTCGACCGGCCCCGCCGCGCCGGGGTGTCCGGCTTCGGCGTCAGCGGCACCAACGCGCACGTCGTCGTCGAACAGGCCCCCGACCTGCCCGCGACCGTCCCGGCGACGCCCGGCCCGCCCGGCACGGTGGTGTGGCCGCTGTCCGCGCACGACCCGGCCGCGCTGCGCGCCCAGGCCGCCCGGCTGCGCGACGCCCTGGCCGGCCGGGACCTCGACCCCGTCGACGTCGGCTTCTCGCTGGCCACCACCCGCGCCGCCCTCGACCACCGCGCCGCGGTCGTCGGCGGCGACCGCGCCGAGCTGCTCGCCGGGCTGACCGCCCTCGCCGAGCGCGGCGACGACTGGGACGGGGTGCGGGCGGTCGCCGCGCGCACCGGCCGCACCGCGTTCCTGTTCCCCGGCCAGGGCAGCCAGCGGCCCGGCACGGGCGCCGGGCTGCACGCGGCGTTCCCGGCCTACGCGGAGGCGTTCGACCGCGCGTGCGCGGCGTTCGACCCGCTGCTGGACCGGCCGCTGCGCGACGTCGTGCTGGGGGCGGACGCGGCGGCGCTGGACCGCACCGAGTACGCCCAGCCCGCGCTGTTCGCCGTCGAGGTCGCCCTGTTCCGGCTGCTGGAGCACCGGGGCGTCACGCCGGACCTCCTGCTCGGCCACTCCGTCGGCGAGCTGTCCGCCGCGCACGTGGCCGGCGTGTTCTCCCTCGCCGACGCGGCCACCCTGGTCGCCGCGCGGGGCCGGCTGATGCAGTCGGCCCGCGCCGACGGCCTGATGGTGTCGCTGCGGGCGACCGAGGACGAGGTGGCCGCAGAACTGGGCGCGGGGGCGTCCATCGCCGCGGTCAACGGCCCCGCCTCCACCGTCGTGTCCGGCGACGAGGACGAGGTGCTGCGCGTCGCCGCCCACTTCGGGGCGCTGGGCCGCCGGGTGAAGCGGCTGCGCACGAGCCACGCGTTCCACTCGCCGCACCTCGACGGGGTGCTCGCCGCGTTCCGCGAGGTCGCCGCGGGCGTGGCGATGCGCCCGCCGCGGCTGCCGGTCGTCTCCGGCGTCACCGGCGAGGTCGCCGACGACGCCCTCACCACCCCCGACCACTGGGTCGAGCACGCCCGCCGCGCCGTCCGGTTCGGCGACGGCGTCGCGGCGCTGGCCCGCGCGGGCGTCACCACGTTCCTCGAACTCGGGCCCGGCGCCCCGCTGTCCGCGCTGGTGCCCGACTGCCTGCCCGACGACGGCGTGGACCGCGCCGCCATCCCGCTGCTGGACCGCCGCCACCCGGAGGAGCGCTCCGTGGTGACCGCGCTGGCCCACGCCCACGCCCGCGGCGTCCGGGTCGACCCGGCGGCGTCGCCCGGCCGCCGCGTCGACCTGCCCACCTACGCCTTCCAGCGCCGCCGCTTCTGGCTGGACGCCCCGCCCGGCGGGCGCGGCGCGTCGGGCGGGGCGGCGGCGGTCGGGCTCGACCCGGTCGGGCACCCGCTGCTCGGCGCGGCCACCGAGCTGCCCGACACCGGCGGCCACCTGTTCTCCGCCCGCGTCGGCACCGACGCGCAGCCGTGGCTGGCCGACCACGCCGTGTTCGGCGCCGCCGTGTTCCCGGCGACCGCGTTCCTGGAGCTGGCCGTCCGCGCCGGCGACGGGACCGGCTGCCCGCGCGTGGCCGAGCTGACCCTGGAGGCCCCGCTCACCCTGCCCGCGTCCGGCGGCGCGGACCTGCGGCTGACCGCGTCCGCGCCCGACGAGGCGGGCCGGCGGTCCCTCGGCGTGCACGCCCGCACCGAGCCCGGCGGCCCCTGGACGCGGCACGCCTCCGCCGTGCTCACCGGCCCGCTGCCGGCACCCGGTCCCGATCCCGACCTGGCCCAGTGGCCGCCGCCCGGCGCGGAGCCGGTGGACGTCACCGGCCTCTACGACCGGCTCGACGCGGGCGGCTTCGCCTACGGGCCCGCGTTCCGGGGGCTGCGCGCGGTGTGGCGGCGCGGGGACGAGGTGTTCGCCGAGGCCCGCCTGCCCGACGAGCGGCTGCCGGAGGCGGCGGCGTTCGCCCTGCACCCGGCGCTGCTGGACAGCGCGCTGCACGCCCTCGCCTTCGGCGTCCTGGCCGGGCGCGGCGGCGGCTGGTTGCCGTTCGCGCTGACCGGCGTCCAGGTGCACGCCTCCGGCGCGGGGGAGGTGCGGCTGCGGCTCGTGCCGTCCGGGCCCGACGCGGCGGCCGTGCGGATCGTGGACACCGCGGGCCTGCCCGTCGCCGACATCGACTCCATCGTGCTGCGGCCCGCGTCGCCCGACCGGGTGCGGCCCGCCGTGCGCGACCCGCTGTACCGGATGGTGTGGCCGGAGCCGGCCGCCGGCGTCGCCGGCGGTGGTGGCGGTGGTGGCGGCGGGGACCGCGTGGTCGTCCGGGACGTGCCCCGGACCGCCGCGCCCGCCGACCTGCCCGCCGCCGTGCACGAGGCCGTCACCCGGACGCTGGCGCTGCTGCGGGACTGGCTGGCCGACCCGGGCCGGGCCGACTCGCGGCTGGTGCTCGTCACGCACGGCGCGGTCCCGGTCGAGGCGGACGACGACGTGCCCGACCTCGTGCACGCCGCCCTGTGGGGCCTGCTGCGCACCGCGCAGACCGAGCACCCCGGCCGGTTCGCGCTGGTCGACACCGACGACCACCCCGCGTCCGCCGCCGCCCTCGCCGCGGCCGTCGCCGGCGGCGAACCGCAGGTCGCGCTGCGCGGGGGCGTCGTGCGCGCGGCCCGCTGGACGCGCGCCGCGGCGACCGCCGGGGACCCGGCGTGGGACGTCGACGGCACCGTGCTGATCACCGGCGGCACCGGCGGCATCGGGGCCGAGGTCGCCCGCCACCTGGTGACCGCGCACGGCGTCCGGCACCTCGTGCTGGTCAGCCGGAGCGGCCCCGACGCCGAGGGCGCGGCCGAGCTGGCCGCCGGGCTGGACGCCGACGTGCGCCTCGTCGCCTGCGACGTCGCCGACCGCGCCGCGCTGGCCGCCCTGGTGGGCTCCCTGCCCGCGGACCGCCCGCTGGCCGGGGTCGTGCACTGCGCGGGCGTCGTCGCGGACGGCCTGCTGGAGACCCTCACCGACGAGCAGGTCGCCGCCGCGCTGCGGCCCAAGGTGGACGCCGCCGTCCACCTGCACGAGCTGACCGCGCCCCTGCGGCCCGCCCGGTTCGTGCTGTTCTCGTCGATCGCGGCGGCGTTCGGCGGCGCGGCGCAGGGCAACTACGCCGCCGGCAACGCGTTCCTCGACGCCCTGGCCCACCACCGCCGCGCCGCCGGGCTGCCCGCCGTGTCGATCCAGTGGGGCCTGTGGGCCACCGAGCGGGGCATGAGCGGCAGGCTCACCGACGCCGACCGGCGTCGCATCGCCTGGGGCGGCGTCGTGCCGTTCACCGCGGCCGAGGGCCTGGCCCTGTTCGACCGGGCGGTGGCCGCCGACCAGCCGGTCGTGGCGCCGCTGCGGCTGGACACCGCAGCCCTGGCCGGGCAGGAGGTGCCGGCGTTCCTGCGCGACGTCGTGCCCGCCGCGACCCGGCCGACCGCCACCGCACCCGGCCGGGACCCCGCCGGACCGGCGCGGCTGCGCACCCTGCCGCCCGACCGCCGCCGCCGCGCGCTGCTCGACCTGGTGCGCACGCACGTCGGCACGGTGCTGGGCACGCCGGGCACCGCGTTCCCCGCCGCCAAGGGGCTGCTGGACCTCGGGTTCGACTCGCTGACCGCGGTCGAGCTGCGCAACCGGCTCGCCGCCGCCACCGGCCTGCGGCTGCCCGCCACGCTCCTGTTCGACCACCCCACGGCCGGCGCGATCGCCGGGCACCTCGCCGAGGAGCTGGCGCCCCCCGACCCGGCACCCGCCGGGCCGGCGACCGGGTCGGCACCGGCCGTCGACGTGCTGGACGTCAACGTGCTGGACGTCGCCACCGACGACGAGCTGTTCGAGCTGATCGACGACGAACTCGGCACGGCGTGACGCCTGCCCGCGAGGTGACGACGGTGAGGACCCGGTGAACGAGAACAAGCTGCGCGACTACCTCAAGCGCGTGACGGCCGACCTCCGGCGCGCGAAGGCGCGGCTGCGGGAGGTCGAGGCCGGTGCCGGCTCCGGGGAACCGCTCGCGGTCGTCGCCATGGCCTGCCGCTACCCCGGCGGCGTGCGCAGCCCCGAGGACCTGTGGCGGCTGGTCGTCGACGGGGTGGACGCGATCACCCCGTTCCCCGCCGAACGCGGCTGGCCGGGCGGCGGCAGCGGCGGGTTCCTGGACGACGTCGCCGGGTTCGACGCGGACCTGTTCGGCATCTCGCCGCACGAGGCGCTCGCGATGGACCCGCAGCAGCGGCTGCTGCTGGAGACCACGTGGGAGGCGTTCGAACGCGCCGGGATCGACCCGACCTCGCTGCGGGGCAGCCGGACCGGCGTGTTCGCCGGCGTGATGTACCAGGACTACTCGGCCCGCCCGCTGGCCGTGCCCGATGAGGTGCGGCCCTACCTGGGCCAGGGCAACTCGGACAACATCGCGTCCGGGCGCGTCGCCTACGCGTTCGGCCTGGAGGGGCCGGCCGTCTCGATCGACACCGCCTGCTCGTCGTCGCTGGTCGCCGTCCACCTGGCCGGGCAGTCGCTGCGGTCGCGCGAGTGCGACCTGGCCCTGGCCGGCGGCGTCATGGTGATGTCGACCGACGCCGCGTTCGCCGAGATGGCCACCCAGGGCGGACTGGCCGCCGACGGCCGCTGCAAGTCGTTCTCCGCGTCCGCCGACGGCACCGGTTGGGGTGAGGGCGTCGGCCTGCTGCTGCTGGAACGCCTCTCCGACGCCCGCCGCAACGGGCACCCGGTGCTGGCCGTGATCCGCGGGTCCGCGGTGAACTCGGACGGTGCCAGCAGCCGCCTCACCGCGCCCAACGGGCCCGCGCAGCAGCGGCTGATCCGCGCCGCCCTGGCCGTCGCCGGCCTCGCGCCGTCCGAGGTGGACGTGGTCGAGGCGCACGGCACCGGCACCCCGCTGGGCGACCCGATCGAGGCGCAGGCGCTGCTGGCCACCTACGGCCGCGACCGGGAACGGCCGCTGCTGCTGGGCTCGCTGAAGTCGAACATCGCGCACACCCAGGCCGCGGCCGGCGTCGGCGGCGTGATCAAGTTGGTGCAGGCGATGCGGGCGGGCGTCGTGCCGCCGACCCTGCACGCCGACGTGCCGACGCCCGCGGTGGACTGGTCGGTGGGTGACGTGCGGCTGGTGACGGCGGCCGAGGAGTGGCCGGACACCGGCCGGCCGAGGCGGGCCGCCGTGTCGTCGTTCGGCGTGAGCGGCACCAACAGCCACGTCGTGCTCGAACAGGCGCCCGCCGAGGACGACGCCGAGGACGACGCCGAAGATGTCGCCGAGGAGACCGACCTCGCCGGTGCCCACGGGGCCGGCTCCCCGGTGGCGTGGGTGCTGTCCGGCCGCACCGAGGCCGCGCTGCGCGCGCAGGCCGGGCGGCTGGCGGACTTCCTCGCCGACCGGCCCGCGCGGCCCGCCGACGTCGCGCACTCGCTGGCCACCACCCGGGCCGCGCTGGAGCACCGCGCCGTGCTCGTCGGCACGGGGCTCGCCGAACTCCGGACCGCGCTGGCCGACCTGGCGGCCGGCTCGCCGTCCGCCGACGCCGTGCGCGGCGTGGTCGCCGGTGACCCGCCGGACGTCGTGTTCGCCTTCCCCGGGCAGGGCACCCAGTGGCCCGGCATGGCGCTCGACCTGCTCGACACCCACCCCGTGTTCCGCGACCGCCTGACGGCCTGCGCCGACGCGCTCGCCCCGCACGCGGACTGGTCGCTGACCGACGTGCTGGGCGACCCGGCCGCGCTGGAGCGGGTGGACGTCGTGCAGCCCGCCCTGTTCGCCGTCATGGTGTCGCTGGCCGCGCTGTGGGAGTCGTTCGGCGTCGTGCCGTCCGCCGTCCTCGGGCACTCGCAGGGCGAGATCGCCGCCGCCGTCGTCGCCGGCGCGCTGTCCCTGGAGGACGGCGCGCGGGTGGTCGCGCTGCGCAGCCGCGCGCTGCGCGTGCTCAGCGGCGCGGGCGGCATGATGTCCGTGGCGCTGCCCGCCGCGGAGGTGCGCGACGCGCTGCCCGCCGGCCTCGCCCTGGCCGCGGTGAACGGACCCTCGTCGGTCGTGGTCTCCGGCGACCCGGTGGCGCTGGCGGGGCTGCGCGACGAGCTGCACGGCCGGGGCGTGCGGGCGACCGTGCTGCCGGTGGACTACGCCTCGCACTCCGCGCACGTCGAGCGGATCGAGCGCGACCTGCTCGACGCGCTGGACGGCGTGGCCCCGACCTCCTCCGACGTCGCGTTCTACTCCTCGGTGACCGGCGGCCTGATCGACACCGCCGCCCTCGACGCCGCCTACTGGTACCGCAACCTGCGCGGCACGGTGGAGTTCGAGGCCGCGACCCGCGCCGCGGTGGCGGACGGGCACGGCGTGGTGCTGGAGGTCGGGCCGCACCCGGTGCTCACCTCGGCCGTCCAGGACACCGCGGGCGAGGTGGTGGCCCTGGGCTCGCTGCGCCGCGACGACGGCGGCCCGCGCCGCGTGCTCACCACGCTGGCCGAGCTGCACGCGGCGGGCGTGGCGGTGGACTGGGCGACGGCGCACGCCCCGCACGCGCCCCGCCGGGTCGAGCTGCCCACCTACGCCTTCCAGCGCCGCCGCTACTGGCTGGAGACCGCGCCCGCGACCGGTGACCTGCGCGCCGCCGGCCTGGCCCGCCCGGACCACCCGCTGCTCGGGGCCGTCGTGTCGGTCGCCGACGGCGACGGCGTGCTGTTCACCGGGCAGCTCGCCCGCCGCACCCACCCCTGGCTGGCCGACCACGTCGTCGGCGACACCGTGCCGCTGCCCGGCGCGGCGCTGCTGGAGCTGGCCGTCCGCGCCGGTGACCAGGTCGGGTGCGGCCGGGTGGAGGAGCTGACCCTGGAGTCGCCGCTGCTGCTGCCCGACGACGGCCCGGTGACGATCCAGGTGGCCGTGGGCGCGCCCGACGAGCGGGGACGACGCGCCCTGTCGGTGTTCGGCCGCACCGGCGACGACGACTGGACCCGCCACGCCGGCGGCGTCCTCGCCCCGGAACCCGCCGCACCGCCCCCCGTCGAGGAGGCGTGGCCGCCCGCCGGGGCCGAGCCGCTCGACGTGACCGGCCTGTACGACGATTTCGCGGCTGTCGGCTTCCACTACGGACCGGCCTTCCGCGGCCTGCGGGCGGCGTGGCGGCTGGGCGGGGACGTGCTCGCCGAGGTCGAGCTGCCCGAGGAGCACCGCGGCACGGCCGCCGCCTACGGCCTGCACCCGCTGCTGCTCGACGCCGCCCTGCACGCCTCGGGCGCCGGGTCGGCCCCGGCGGGCTGGCTGCCGTTCTCGTGGTCCGGCGCGGTGCTGCACGCCTCGGGGGCGACCGCCCTGCGGGTCCGGCTCACCCCGGCCGGGCCGCACGGCTTCGCGCTGGAGGCGCGGGACGACGCCGGCGCGCCCGTGCTGACCGTCGACGCGCTGCTGCTGCGACCGGCCCCGGCCGGTGGCCTGCGGACCGGCCGCGACCCGCTGCGCGACGCGTTGTTCCGCCTGGACTGGGTGCCGCTGCCCGACCCGTCCCCGGCCGGCGACTGGGCCGAGCTGCCGGACGTGGCGGCCGACGCGGTGCCGCCGCCCCTGGTGGTCGCCCGGCTCCCGCACCGGATCGGCCCGGTGGACCTACCCGCCCCGGCGGACCCGCTCGCCCCCGCGGCCCCGGCGGCCCCGGCTGGCTCGATGGCCGCCCGGCTCCCGCGCCCGATCGACCCCGCTGGTCCCGCCGACCTGGCCGACCCCGCCGATCCGGCGGCCCCGACCGACGTGGCGGCTGCCACGCACGAGGCTGTGCGCTCCACCCTCGACCTGCTCAAGCGCTGGCTGGCCGACGACCGCTTCCGCGGTTCCCGGCTCGTCCTCGTCACCCACCGCGCGGTCGCGGCCGGTCCCGACGAGGACGTGCTCGACCTGCCCGCCGCCGCCGCGCGCGGCCTCGTCCGGTCGGCGCAGTCCGAGCACCCCGACCGGTTCGGCCTGCTCGACACCGACGGGGACCCCGGGCCGGGGCTGGGCGCGTTCGGCTCCGGTGAGGACCAGGTCGTCGTGCGCGGGGGAGCGGTCCTCGTCCCGCGCCTGGCCCGGACCCCCGCCGGACCGCGCCCCGACTGGACGCCCGGGGGAGCGGTCCTGATCACCGGTGGCACCGGCGTGCTCGGCGGGCTCGTGGCCCGGCACCTGGTGACCGCGCACGGCGTCCGCCGCCTCGTGCTGGCCGGTCGTCGGGGCGGGGCCGCCGACCTGGTCGCCGAACTGGCGGCCCTCGGCGCGACCGCCACCGTCGTGGCCTGCGACGTCGCCGACCGGGCCGCGCTCGCCGCCCTGCTCGCCGAGCACCCGGTCACCGCCGTCGTGCACGCGGCCGGCGCGCTGGACGACGGCGTGGTCACCTCGCTGACCGCCGACCGGCTCGGCCCGGTGCTGCGGCCCAAGGTGGACGCCCTGGTGCACCTGGACGAGCTGACCCGCGACCTCGACCTGTCCGCGTTCGTGCTGTTCTCCTCGGGGGCCGGTCTGCTCGGCGGCCTGGGGCAGGGCGCCTACGCGGCGGCCAACGCGTTCCTCGACGCCTTCGCGCAGCACCGCCGGGCCCGCGGCCTGCCCGCGTCCTCGATCGCCTGGGGGCTGTGGGAGACCCGCACCGGCCTCACCGCGCACCTCGACGACGCCGACCTGCGGCGGGTCGCCGCGTCCGGCCTGCCGCCGCTGCCCACCGACCTGGGCCTCGCGCTGTTCGACGCGGCCGCGGACGCCGGACCCGCGTTCGTGGCCGCGCTGCCGGTGGACCTCGCCGCGCTGCGCGACCAGCCGGTCGCGCCGCTGCTGCGGAACCTGGTCCGCGCGCCCGTGCGCCGTCCCCGCGCCGCCCTGGCCGGGGCCGAGGAGGGGTTGGCGCGCGAGCTGGCGGCGCTGCCGCCCGACCGGCGGGTGCGGCTGCTCACCGACACCCTGCGCGGGCACGTCGCCGCCGTCCTCGGGCACGGCTCGGCGGCCGACGTCGACCCCCGCCGCGCGTTCCGCGACCTGGGCTTCGACTCGCTGGCGGCGGTGTCGCTGCGCAACCGGCTGGGCGTCGCCACCGGCCTGCGGCTGCCCGCGACCCTGGTGTTCGACCACCCGTCCCCGGCGGAGCTGGCCGCGCACCTGCTCGCCCTGCTGTCCGACGCCCCCGCCGCCGCGCCGGTCGCGCCCGCGACCGCCCCGCGCCCCGTGGACGACGACCCGGTGGTCGTGGTGGCGATGGGCTGCCGCCTGCCCGGCGGCGCGGACGGCCCCGAGGAGTTCTGGCGGCTGCTGGTCGACGAGGTCGACGCTGTGTCGGGGTTCCCGCGCGACCGCGGCTGGGACGTCGACGGGCTCTACCACCCCGACCCCGACCACCCCGGCACCACCTACACGCGCGAGGGCGGGTTCCTCACCGCGCCCGCCGACTTCGACCCCGCGTTCTTCGGCATCTCCCCGCGCGAGGCCGTCGCCACCGACCCGCAGCACCGGCTGCTGCTGGAGGTCGTCTGGGAGGCGTTCGAACGCGGCGGCATCGACCCGGGGGAGTTGCGCGGCAGCGACACCGGCGTGTTCGCCGGCGTGATGTCCAACGACTACACCCTGCGCCTGGACCGCGTCCCGGAGGAGGCGGTGGACTTCGTCGGCATCGGCAACTCGCCCAGCGTCCTGTCCGGCCGCGTCTCCTACACCTTCGGCTTCCAGGGACCCGCGCTCACCGTGGACACGGCGTGCTCGTCGTCGCTGGTGGCGGTCCACCTCGCGGCGCGGTCCCTGCGCCAGGGCGAGTGCTCGCTCGCCGTGGCGGGCGGCGTCACGGTGATGTCCACGCCGCTGCTGTTCGTGGACTCCAGCCGCCAGCGCGGCCTGTCCCCGGACGGCCGGAGCAAGGCGTTCGCGGCGGCGGCCGACGGCGTCGGCATGTCCGAGGGCGCCGGCGTGGTGGTGCTGGAGCGCCTGTCCGACGCGCTGCGGCGCGGCCACCCGGTGCTGGCGGTGCTGCGCGGCAGCGCGGTCAACCAGGACGGCGCGTCCAACGGGCTGGCCGCGCCGAACGGGGCCGCGCAGCGCCGGGTCATCCGGCGGGCGCTGGCCGACGCGGGCCTGCGGCCGTCCGAGGTGGACGTCGTGGAGGCGCACGGCACCGGCACCCGGCTCGGCGACCCGATCGAGGCCCACGCTCTGCTCGCCACCTACGGGCAGGACCGCGACCGGCCGCTGTGGCTGGGGTCGGTGAAGTCCAACATCGGGCACGCCCAGGCCGCCGCCGGCGTCGCCGGGCTGATCAAGGCGGTGCTGGCCCTGCGGCACGGGACGCTGCCGCGCACCCTGCACGTGGACGCGCCCACCCCGGAGGTGGACTGGTCGTCCGGCGCGGTGGAACTGCTGACCGGGGCGCGCGAGTGGGCGCGGGACGGGCGGCCCCGCCGCGCCGCGGTGTCGTCGTTCGGCGTGAGCGGCACCAACGCGCACGTCATCGTCGAGGAGTTCCCCGAACCGGCGCGGCCCGCGACCCCCGCCGGCGGCCCGGCCGCGTGGCCGCTGTCCGCCCGCACCGCCGACGCCCTGCGCGCACGGGCGGCCGACCTGCGCGCGCACGTCGACGGGCACCCCGACCTGGCCCCGGCCGACATCGCGTTCACGCTCGCCGCCGGGCGCGCCGCGTTCGACCACCGGGCCGTGGTCGTCGGCGACCGGGACGACCTGCTGCGCGGCCTGGCCGCGCTCGCCGACGACCTGCCCGACCCGGCCGTCGTGACCGGTCGCGCGGGCCGCTCCGGGACCCGCCCGGTGTTCGTCTTCCCCGGCCAGGGCTCCGAGTGGGCCGGCATGGGCCGCGAGCTGGCCGCCGCGCACCCGGTGTTCGCGGCGCGGCTGCGCGAGTGCGACGAGGCGTTCCGCCCGCACACCGGCTGGTCGGTGCTCGACGTCCTGCACGGGGCGGACGGCGCGCCGGCGCTGGACCACACCACGGTGGTGCAGCCGGTGCTGTTCTCGGTGATGGTGTCGCTGGCCGCGCTGTGGCGCTCCTGCGGCGTCGAACCGGCCGCCGTCGTGGGCCACTCGCAGGGCGAGGTCGCCGCGGCCGTCGTGGCGGGCGCGCTGCCGCTGGCCGACGCGGCCCGGCTGCTCGTGCTGCGCAGCGAGCTGCTGGCCGGCGAACTGGTCGGCAAGGGCGTCATCGCCGTCGTCGCGCTGCCCGCCGACCGGGTGCGCGAGGACCTCGCGCCGTGGGGCGACCGGGTCGTCGTCTCCGGGGTCAACGGTCCGGGCGCGACCTCGGTCTCCGGGGAGACCGACGCCGTCACCGCCCTGGTCGCCGCCTGGCGGGCCGCCGGGGAACGGGCCCGCGTCGTGCCCGCCAGCGCCGCCACGCACAGCCCCCAGGTCGACCCGGTGCGGGGACCGCTGCTCGACGCCCTGTCCGGGCTGCGCCCCACCGACGGGGACGTCACCTTCTGCTCCGCGGTGACCGCCGGACCGCTCCCGGGCACCGCCCTGGACGCCGGGTACTGGTTCGAGAACGCCCGCCGGCCCGTCGACTTCGCCGGCGCGGTCCGGCGGCTGCTCGCCGACGGGCACGACCTGTTCGTCGAGTGCAGCCCGCACCCCGCGCTGGTCTCGGCGGTGGTCGAGATCGCCGAGGACGCCGGGGCCGAGGCCGTCGCCGTCGGCTCCCTGCGCCGCGACCGGGGCGGCCTCGACCGGTTCCTCGCCTCCGTGGCCGAGCTGCACGTGCGGCGCGGCCCGGTCGAGTGGGCGCGCGTGCTCGACCTCGCCGCCGCCCGCCGCGTCGAGCTGCCGACCTACCCCTTCCAGCGGCGGCGGTACTGGCTGGAGTCCGCCCGAGCCGCCGGCGACGTCCGGTCGGTAGGGCAGGCCGAGGCCGATCACCCGCTGCTCGGCGCGGTCGTCGCCCTGGCCGGGCAGGACGGCCTGCTGCTGACCGGGCGGCTGTCCACCGCCACCCACGGCTGGCTGGCCGACCACGCCCTCGGCGGCACCGCCCTGCTGCCCGGCACCGCGTTCCTGGAGCTGGCCGTCCGCGCGGGCGACCAGGTCGGCTGCGGCCGGGTGGAGGAGCTGGTGCTGGAGTCGCCGCTGCTGCTGCCCGAGCGCGGCGCCGTGGCGGTGCAGGTCGTCGTCGGCGCGCCGGACGGGACGGGCGCGCGCACCGTCGACGTGCACGCCCGCCCGGACGACGCGCCCGACTCCCCCTGGACCCGGTACGCCTCCGGCGTCCTGCTGCCCGACGCGCCCGCGCCCGCCACCGACCTCGGCGACTGGCCCCCGCCAGGGGCCGAGCCGGTGGACGTGGCCGCCCACTACGCGCGAGCCGAGGGCACCGACCACGCCTACGGCCCCGCGTTCCGGGGGCTGCGCGCGGCGTGGCGGTCCGGCGACGAGGTGTTCGCCGAGGTCGCGCTGCCCGACGACCTGGCCGGGGACGCGGGCGCGTTCGGCCTGCACCCCGCGCTGCTGGACGCCGCCGTGCAGGCCACCGCGTTCGGCGACTTCTTCGCCGGCGACGACCGGTTCCGGCTGCCGTTCTCCTGGTCCGGCGCGTCCCTGCACGCGGCGGGCGCGACCGGTCTGCGGGTGCGGGTCCGCGCCGCCGGGCCCGAGGCCGTCTCGCTGCACGCCGTGGACGCCTCCGGCGCGCCCGTCGTGTCCGTGGACTCCCTGGTGGCCCGGCCGTTCACCAGCCCGCTCAGCCCGCACGACGCCGTGCTGCGCGACGCGCTGTTCCGCGTCGAGTGGTCCGCGACCACCGCGACCACCGCGACCACGGCCGCCGTCGCGGTCGTCGGCGACGGCCTCACCGTGCCCGGCGCCCGCCGGCACGCCTCCCTCGCCGAGGCGGTGGACGCCGACGTCGTGCTGCTGGCCCCGACCACCGGGGACGTCCGCGCGCGGTTGGCGCACGTCCTCGACGCGCTCCGCGAGTGGCTGGCCGACGAGCGGTCCACCGCCTCCCGCCTGGTCGTGGTGACCCGCCGGGCCGTGGCCACCGACGTGGACGACGACGTGGACGTGGACGGCACCCCGGTGTGGGGCCTGGTCAGGTCGGCCCAGTCCGAGCACCCCGGCCGGTTCGGGCTGCTCGACGTGGACGGCGGCGAGGCGCCCGTCCCGGGCCCGGCGGAACCGCAGCTCGCGGTGCGCGGCGGCGTGCCGCTCGCGCCGCGCCTGGTCCGCGCCGCGACCGGCGGACGCCTGGTGCCGCCCGCCCGGCACCTGCCCTGGCGGGTCGGGCACACCGGCCGCGGCACGCTGGAGGGCCTGGCCGTGACCGCCCTGCCCGACGCGCCCCCGGCCGCCGGCGAGGTGCGGATCTCGGTGCGTGCGGCGGGCGTGAACTTCCGCGACGCCCTCAACGCGCTCGGCATGATGCCCGCCGGGGCCGCCGGCCCGCTCGGCGTGGAGGGCGCGGGCGTGGTCGTGGCGACCGGCCCCGGCGTCACCGACCTCGTGCCCGGCGACCGGGTGTTCGGCGTCTTCCACGCCTTCGGCACCACCGCCTCGGTGGACCGGCGGCTGGTCGCGCCGATGCCGGCCGACTGGTCGTTCGAGGAGGCCGCGACCGTGCCCGCGGTGTTCCTCACCGCCTACTGCGGCCTGGTGGACGTCGCCGGCCTGCGGGCGGGCGACTCGGTGCTCGTGCACGCCGCCGCGGGCGGTGTCGGCATGGCCGCCGTGCAGCTGGCCCGGCACCTCGGGGCCGAGGTGCACGGCACGGCGAGCCCGGCGAAGTGGCCCGCCACCGGCCTGGACGACGCGCACCTGGCGTCCTCGCGCACCCTGGACTTCGCACCGCGGTTCCTGGCCGCCACCGGCGGGCGCGGCGTCGACGTCGTGCTCAACGCCCTGGCCGGCGACTTCGTGGACGCCTCGCTGCGCCTGCTGCCGCGCGGCGGCCGGTTCGTCGAGCTGGGCATGACCGACGTGCGCGACCCCGCCGAGGTGGCGCGCGCCCACCCCGGCATCCGGTACCGGGGGTTCGCGCTGGGCGAGGCGGGCCCCGAGCGGACCCAGGAGGTGCTGCGGGAACTGCTCGCCCTGTTCGCGGCGGGCGCGCTGCGACCGCTGCCCCGGCGCGCCTGGCACGTCACCCGCCTGCCCGACGCGCTGCGGCACATCGGGCAGGCCCGGCACGTCGGCAAGGTCGCCGTGCGGCTGCCCCGCCCCTGGGACGCCGGCGGAACGGTGCTGATCACCGGCGCGACCGGCGCGCTCGCCGGGCACGTCGCCCGCCACCTGGTCGCCGGGCGCGGCGCGCGGCGCCTGCTGCTGCTCGCGCGCACCGCGTCCACCGCCACCGGCCTGCGCGACGAGCTGACCGCGCTCGGCGCGGACGTGGTGCTCGCCGACTGCGACGTGGCCGACCGGGACGCGCTGGCCCGCGTGCTCGCCGACGTGCCCGCCGAGCACCCGCTGACCGCCGTGGTGCACACCGCCGCCGTCCTCGACGACGCCCTCGTCACCGACCTCACCCCCGAGCGGCTGGACGTCGTCCTGCGCGCCAAGGTCGACGGCGCGCGGCACCTGCACGACCTCACCGCGCACCTGGACCTGGCGGCTTTCGTGCTGTTCTCCTCCGGGGCGTCGGTGTTCGGCAGCCCCGGGCAGGCCGGCTACGCGGCGGCCAACGCGTTCCTCGACGGCCTCGCCCAGCACCGCCGGGCCCGCGGCCTGCCCGCGTCCTCGATCGCCTGGGGCCCGTGGCGGGACAGCGGCGCGGGGTCCGCCCTCGACGACACCGCGATCGAGCGGATGCGCCGCTCCGGCGTCCGCGCCCTGCCCACCGCGGCCGGTCTCGCCCTGTTCGACGCCGCCGACTGCCTGGACGAGGCGCTCGTCGTCGCCGCCTCGCTGGACACCTCCGCCCGCGCGGACGCCGACGTGCCGCCCCTGCTGCGCGGGCTGGTCGCGGTGAAGCGCCGGCGCAGCGACGGCGGCGCGGACACCGACCTGCCCGCGTTCGCGCGCGGGCTCGCCGCGCTGACCACGCCGGAGGCCGACCGGCTGCTCACCGACCTGGTCCGGTCGAACGTCGCCGCCGTGCTCGGGCACGCCTCCGCCGACGCCGTGGCCGCCGACACGGCCTTCCGGGACCTGGGCGTCGACTCGCTGACGGCGGTGGAGCTGCGCAACCGGCTGGCCGCCGCGACCGGTCTGCGACTGCCCGCGACGCTGGTGTTCGACCACCCGTCGGCCGAGCGGCTCGCCACCCACCTGCGCGTCACCGCCCTGGGCACCGCCGCCCCGGGAGCGTCCGGGCGCACGGCCCCGCCGCTGGTCCGCGCCGCCACCGACGACGACCCGGTCGTCATCGTCGGCACCGGCTGCCGCCTCCCCGGCGGCGTGCGCACCCCCGACGACCTGTGGGACCTGCTGCACGCCGGCGCGGACGCGGTCGGCCCGCCGCCCCCCGACCGGGGCTGGGACCTCACCGCCCTCTACGCCGGCTCCGGCCTGGCGGCGGAGGACCGGGTCGCCGGGGGCGCGTTCCTGCACGGCGCGGGCGACTTCGACGCGGACTTCTTCGGCATCTCGCCGCGCGAGGCGCTGGTGATGGACCCGCAGCAGCGGTTGCTGCTGGAGACCTCGTGGGAGGCCCTGGAACGCGCCGGTATCGACCCGACCGGCCTGCGCGGCTCGGCCACCGGCGTGTTCGTCGGCCTGAGCAGCCACGACTACCTGATGCTGGTGGCCCGCTCGGACGAGGCCGCCTCCGGGTTCGTCGCCACCGGCAACTCCGGCAGCGTCGCGTCCGGCCGCATCGCGTACGCCCTGGGGTTGGAGGGCCCGGCGGTGACCGTGGACACGGCGTGCTCGTCGTCGCTGGTCGCGATGCACCTGGCGGCGCAGGCGCTGCGGTCCGGCGAGTGCTCGATGGCCATCGCCGGCGGCTCGACCGTGCTGGCCGCGCCCGACGGGCTGCTGGAGTTCGGCCGGCAGGGCGGCCTCGCCGCAGACGGCCGGAGCAAGGCGTTCAGCGACCGCGCGGACGGGTTCGGCGTCGCCGAGGGCGTCGGCGTGGTGCTGCTCGAACGGCTCTCCGACGCCCGGCGGCTCGGGCACCCCGTGCTGGCCGTCGTGCGCGGTTCGGCGGTGAACCAGGACGGCGCGTCCAACGGCCTGACCGCGCCCAACGGGCCGTCGCAGGAACGCGTGATCCGGCAGGCGCTGGCCGTCGCCGGCCTCGACCCGGCGGATGTGGACGCGGTGGAGGCGCACGGCACCGGCACCCGCCTGGGCGACCCGATCGAGGCCGGCGCGCTGCTGGCCACCTACGGCCGTGACCGCGAACGCCCGCTGTGGCTGGGGTCGCTCAAGTCGAACATCGGCCACACCCAGGCCGCCGCGGGCGTCGCGGGCGTGCTGAAGGTGGTGCTGGCGCTGCGGCACGGGGTGCTGCCGCGCACGTTGCACGTGGACGAGCCGACGTCCGAGGTGGACTGGTCGTCGGGTGCGGTGTCGCTGCTCGCCGAGCCGGTGCCGTGGCCGAGGTCGGCGCGACCCCGGCGCGCGGGCGTGTCGTCGTTCGGCATCAGCGGCACCAACGCGCACGTGGTGATCGAGGAACCGCCTGCCGCCGACGAGCCCGCCCTGCCGGCGGCCGGGGCGGTGCCGTGGGTGCTGTCCGCCCGAAGTGCGGACGGGCTGCGCGACCAGGCGCGGCTGCTGGCCGCCCGGGTGACGGGCTCCGACGACCTGAACCCGGCGGACGTCGGCTACTCGCTGGCGGTCGGGCGCGCGACGTTCACCCACCGGGCGGTGGTCGTCGGGCGCGACCGGGAGGAACTGGTGGCCGGGCTCGCGTCGATCGCCTCCGGTGGGTTCGGCGCGGGGGTGGCGAAACCCGATGGCCGGGTGGTGTTCGTGTTCCCGGGTCAGGGTTCGCAGTGGGTCGGGATGGGGCTCGGTCTGCTGGGGTCTTCGGTGGTGTTCGCGGAGCGAATGGCGGAGTGCGGGCGGGCTTTGGAGCCGTTCGTGGATTGGTCGTTGCGTGAGGCTCTGTCCGATGAGGGTTTGTTGGCTCGGGTTGACGTGGTGCAGCCGGTGTTGTGGGCCGTGATGGTGTCGTTGGCGCATGTGTGGCGTTCGGCCGGGGTTGAGCCTGCTGTTGTGGTGGGGCATTCGCAGGGTGAGATCGCGGCGGCGGTGGTGGCGGGTGCCCTGTCGCTTGAGGACGGTGCGCGGGTTGTCGCGTTGCGGAGTCGGGTGATCGGTCGGTTGGCGGGTCGTGGCGGGATGGTGTCGGTCGCGGCGTCGTTGGTCGAGGTCGAAGGGCTGCTCGGTCAAGGGTTGTCGGTTGCGGCGGTGAACGGGCCGGGGTCGGTGGTGGTGTCGGGTGAGTCCGCCGCCTTGGATGAGTTCGTTGCCCGTTGTGGGTTCAGTGTTCGGCGGATCGCGGTGGACTACGCGTCGCACTCGGTGGTGGTGGAGGAGATCCGCGAGGAATTGGCTGAGCTGTTGGACGGTGTGACGCCGTTGACGCCCACGGTCCCGTGGCGTTCGACGGTGGCGGACGAGGTCGTGGCGGACGCTGACTACTGGTACCGCAACCTGCGGGAGCGGGTTCAGCTCGACCGGGTGGTCACGGGGTTGGTCGAGGACGGGTTCGGGGTGTTCGTCGAGCCGAGTCCGCATCCGGTGTTGGTGCCGGGTATCGAGGAGACGGCGTTCGGGTTGGGGCGGGAGGTGGTGGTCACCGGGACGTTGCGGCGCGACGACGGCGGCCGGGAGCGGTTGCTGGAGGCCGCCGCGCGGGTCTGGGTCAACGGCGTCCACGTCGACTGGGCGAACGTGATCGGCGGCGGTGAACGGGTCGAGTTGCCGACCTACCCGTTCCGGCGCGAGCACTTCTGGCTGGCACCGCAGCACCGGGACCGGACCGGGTCCGTGATCGACCGGTGGCGCTACCGCGTGGCGTGGCGGCCCCTGACCGCGCGACCGGCCGCGCGCGCCACCGGCACGTGGCTGGTCGTCGTGCCCGCCGGGTGCCGGGAGCCGTGGGTGGACGGCGTGCACGTCGCCCTCACCGGCATCGGGGCCACCCCGGCCACGGTGGAGGTGCCCGCCGACGTCGACCGGGCCGGGCTCGCCGCCCTCCTGACCGCCGACACCCCCGTGACCGGCGTGCTCTCCCTGCTCGCCCTGGCCGGCGGGCGGCACCCCGGGCACCCGGCGCTGCCGTCCGGGCTCGCGCTGACCACCGTCCTGCTCCAAGCGGTGCTGGACGCCGGGCTCGACGGCCCGGTGTGGTCGCTCACCGGGGACGCCGAGACCGACCCGGCGTCCGCCGCCGTCTGGGGGCTCGGTCGGGTCGCCGCGCTCGAACACCCCCGCCACTGGGGCGGCCTGGTCGAGCTGCCCGGGACGTGCGACGACCGCACGGCCGCGTTCCTCGGCCAGGCGCTCACCGCGGGCGGCGGCGAGGACCAGTTGGCCGTGCGCGACTCGGGCGTGCTGGTCCGCCGCCTGGTGCGCGCGTCGGCCGCGCCGTCGCCGGAGCGGCGGACGTGGCGGCCCACGGGCACGGTGCTCGTCACCGGCGGCACGGGCGCGGTCGGCCCGCACGTCGTGCGCCTGCTCGCCGAGGCCGGTGCGGAGCACGTCGTGCTGCCCAGCCGGCGCGGCACGGTCCCCGACCTCGACCTGCCGGGCGTGCGCGTCACCGCCGTCGCCTGCGACGTCGCCGACCCGGTGGCGGTCGCCGCGCTGGTGCGGGGGCTGGCCGACGCGGGCACGCCGGTCCGCGCCGTCGTGCACGCCGCCGCCGCCATGGAACTCGGGTCGCTGGCCGACACCTCGCTCGGCGACCTCGCGCGCGTCTTCGACGCCAAGGCCAGGGGTGCCGAGCACCTCGCGGACGCCCTCGCCGACACCGACCTGGACGCCTTCGTGCTGTTCTCCTCCATCGCGGGCGTGTGGGGGAGCGGCGACCACGGCGCGTACGCCGCCGCCAACGCCTACCTGGACGCCTTCGCGCACCGCCGCCGTGCCCGGGGGCAGGTCGCGACCTCCATCGCGTGGGGCGTGTGGGACTCGCCCGGCTTCACCGACGACGTCGTGCTGCCCGGCGGCCTGGACCTCGCGCGCCTGCGCCGCCGGGGCCTGCCGTTCCTCGACCCCGCCGTGGCCGTCGACGCGCTGCGGCGGTGCCTGGACGACGACGAGACCGCCGTGGCCGTCGCCGACGTGGACTGGCCGCGGTTCGTGGACGTGTTCACCTCCGCCCGCTGGTTCCCGCTGTTCTCCGAGATCCCCGAGGTGGCGGCCGGGCGCGCCGACGAGCCGGCGGCGGAGACCCCCGACCTGGTCCGCCGCCTGGCCGCGCTGGACGCCGCCGGGGCCGAGCGGGCGCTGCGGGACGTCGTGCGCGCCCAGGCCGCCGAGGTGCTCGGCCACGCCGACGACGACCTCGACCCCACCCGCGCGTTCCGCGACCTCGGGTTCGAGTCGCTGACCGCCGTGGACCTGCGCAACCGGCTCAACGCCCTCACCGGGCTGCGGCTGCCCGCCGCCGTGGTGTTCGACCACCCCACGGTGACCGACCTGGCCCGCCACCTGCGCGAACTGCTGCGCGGCGACCCGTCCGCGCCCACCCCGCCGGTGGTGGTCCGGGCCGACCCGGACGAACCGATCGCCATCGTCGGCGTCAGCGGCCGGTTCCCCGGCGGCATCCGCACCCCCGACGACCTGTGGACCGTGCTGGCCGAGGGGCGCGACGTCATCACCGACTGGCCCGACGACCGGGGGTGGGCGCTCGACGGGCTCTACGACCCCGACCCCGCCGTGCCCGGCAAGTCCTACGCGCGCCGCGGCGGGTTCCTCACCGGGTCGGGTGACTTCGACGCGGACTTCTTCGGCATCTCGCCGCGCGAGGCGTTGGCGATGGACCCGCAGCAGCGGTTGCTGCTGGAGACCTCGTGGGAGGCGTTCGAGAACGCGGGCATCGACCCGGTGACCTACCGGGGCACGCGGACCGGCGTGTTCGTCGGCTGCGCGGTCAACGGCTACACCCCGCGACCGGGCGACACGTCCGGCGTCGTGGACGGCCACTCGGTGACCGGCGGCTCCGGCAGCGTCGCGTCCGGCCGCATCGCGTACGCGCTGGGGTTGGAGGGCCCGGCGGTGACGGTGGACACGGCGTGTTCGTCGTCGCTGGTCGCGATGCACCTGGCGGCGCAGGCGCTGCGGTCCGGCGAGTGCTCGATGGCGCTCGCCGGCGGTGTGACGGTCATGGCGAACCTCGCCGGGTTCGTGGGCTTCAGCCAGCAGCGCGGCCTGGCCGCGGACGGCCGGTGCAAGCCGTTCGCGCAGGCCGCGGACGGCATGAGCATGTCCGAGGGAGCCGGCGTGGTGCTGCTCGAACGGCTCTCCGAAGCCCGGCGGCTCGGGCATCCCGTGCTGGCCGTCGTGCGCGGTTCGGCGGTCAACTCCGACGGCGCGTCCAACGGGCTCACCGCGCCCAACGGTCTCGCGCAGCGCCGGGTGATCGGTCAGGCGCTGGCCGCCGCCGGGCTCACCGCCGACGACGTGGACGCGGTCGAGGCGCACGGCACCGGCACCCGGCTCGGCGACCCGATCGAGGCGGACGCGATCCTCGCCGCCTACGGACGTGACCGCGAACGGCCGCTGTGGCTGGGATCGGTCAAGTCGAACATCGGCCACGCCCAGACGGCGGCCGGCGTGGCCGGTGTGCTGAAGGTGGTGCTGGCGCTGCGGCACGGGGTGCTGCCGCGCACGTTGCACGTGGACGAGCCGACGTCCGAGGTGGACTGGTCGTCGGGTGCGGTGTCGCTGCTCACCGAGCCGGTGCCGTGGCCGAGGTCCGACCGGCCCCGCCGTGCCGGGGTCTCCGCGTTCGGCATCAGCGGCACCAACGCCCACCTGATCATCGAGGAGGCACCGGTCGAGGGGGCACCGGTCGCGGAGCCCGTCGCCGTGCCGGAACCCGGCGTGGTGCCGTGGGTGCTGTCGGGCAGGACCGCCCCGGCGCTGCGGGCGCAGGCCGTCCGCCTGGCCGACGTCGGGGACGCGCGTCCGGCGGACGTCGGGCTGTCGCTGGCGGGTCGGTCGGCGTTCGCGCACCGGGCGGTGGTGGTCGGGCGTGGGCGGGACGAGCTGCTGGCCGGTCTCGCCGCCGTGGCCGCCGGTGACCCCGGTGTGGTGAGCGGGGTGGCGAAGTCGGACGGTCGGGTGGTGTTCGTGTTCCCGGGTCAGGGTTCGCAGTGGGTCGGGATGGGTGTGGAGTTGTTGGGTTCGTCGGTGGTGTTCGCGGAGCGGATGGCCGAGTGCGAGCGGGCTCTATCGCCGTTCGTGGATTGGTCGTTGGGTGAGGCCCTGTCCGATGAGGGTTTGTTGGCTCGGGTCGATGTGGTGCAGCCGGTGTTGTGGGCGGTGATGGTGTCGTTGGCGCATGTGTGGCGTTCGGCCGGGGTTGAGCCGTCGGTGGTGGTGGGTCATTCGCAGGGGGAGATCGCGGCGGCGGTGGTGGCGGGTGCCCTGTCGCTTGAGGACGGTGCGCGGGTTGTCGCGTTGCGGAGCAAGGTGATCGGCCGGTTGGCGGGTCGTGGCGGGATGGTGTCGGTCGCGGCGTCGCTGGCCGAGGTCGAAGGGCTGCTCGGTCAAGGGTTGTCGGTCGCGGCGGTGAACGGGCCGGAATCGGTGGTCGTGTCGGGCGAGTCCGCCGCGTTGGAGGACTTCGTCGCGCGGTGCGGGTTGCGGGTGCGCCGGATCGCGGTGGACTACGCGTCGCATTCGGTGGTGGTGGAGGAGATCCGTGAGGAGTTGGCGGAACTCCTGCGGGGTGTGACGCCGTTGACGCCCGCGGTCCCGTGGCGTTCGACGGTGGCGGACGAGGCCGTGGCGGACGCCGATTACTGGTATCGGAATTTGCGGGAGCGGGTTCAGCTCGACCGGGTGGTCACGGGGTTGGTCGAGGACGGGTTCGGGGTGTTCGTCGAGCCGAGTCCGCATCCGGTGTTGGTGCCGGGTATCGAGGAGACGGCGTTCGGGTTGGGGCGGGAGGTGGTGGTCACCGGGACGTTGCGGCGCGACGACGGCGGCCCGGACCGGCTGCTCGACGCGTTCGCCCGCGCCTGGGTGAACGGTGTGGCCGTGGACTGGGCGACCCTGACCGGCGGCACCCGCGTGGAGCTGCCCACCTACCCGTTCCAGCACGAGCGGTACTGGCCCGATGGTCCCGTGACGACCGGAACGGGTGACGTGACCGGTGCCGGGCTGCTCGACGTGGCACACCCGCTGCTCGGCGCGGCGGTGTCCCTGGCCGGTGGTGACGCGCACCTGTTCACCGGGCGGCTGTCCCTGGCCGCTCAACCGTGGCTCGCCGACCACCGGCTGCTGGGCCGGGTCGTCGTGCCCGGTGCGGCGCTGGCGGAGATCGCGGTCCGCGTCGGCGACGAGGTCGGGTGCCCCCACGTCGAGGAGTTGACCCTCGAAGCACCCGTGGTCGTCCCCGAGTCCGGCGCGCTCACCCTCCAGGTCCGGGTGGACGGACCCGGACCGGACGGCGTCCGGCAGGCGCGGCTGTACTCGCGGACCGGCGACGACGCGCCGTGGCAACCGCACGCCACCTGCGTGCTGACCCGGGACGAACCGCCGCTGCCGGACGAGTACCGCGCGCTGGCGGGGGAGTGGCCGCCGGCCGGGGCGGTCGCGGTGGACACCGGGCGGCTGTACGAGGACTTCGCCGCCGCCGGGTACGACTACGGGCCGGTGTTCCGCGGCCTCACGGCGGCCTGGCGGCGGGGTGACGAGGTGTTCGCCGAGGTCGCCCTGCCCGCCGAGCACCACGCGCGGGCCGCCGCGTTCGGCGTCCACCCGGCGTTGCTGGACGCCGCGCTGCACGCGTCCTGGCTGGAGTCGGCCGGGACCGGCGCGGTGGCCATGCCGTTCTCCTGGACCGGTCTGCGGCTGCACTCGGTCGCCGCGACGTCGGTGCGGGTGCGGCTCGCGCCCTCGGGCTCGGGCGGCACGCGGGTCCTGCTGGCCGACCCGGGCGGTGCACCGGTCGCCTCGGTGGACTCCCTGGTGGCCCGGCCGCTGCCCGACCAGGCGACCGCCCGCGTCGCCGACGCCCTGTTCGTGCTCGACTGGGCGGAGGTGCCGCCCGCGCCGTCCGCCGTCGAACCGGTGGTGTTCCGCGTCGAACCGGTCGGGGGTGGGAGCGGTGACGCCGTGCGGGTGGCCGTGCGGCGCGCGCTGGCGGCCGTCCGGGCGCGGTTGGAGCGGGACGGGACCGACGACCGGCCCCTCGTCGTGGTGACCGGGAGGGCCGTCGGCGTCGACGACGAGGACGTGCTCGACCTGCCGGGAGCCGCCGTCTGGGGTCTCGTCCGCACCGCGCAGGCCGAGCACCCCGGCCGGTTCGTGCTGGTCGACACCGACGACCGGCCCGCATCGGACGCCGTCCTCGACGCCGCGGCGGCCACCGGGGAACCCCAGGTCGTGCTGCGCGACGGCACGGTCCGCGTGCCCCGGTTGGCCCGCGCGGGCGGGGTCACCGGCACGCCGTGGACCCCGGACGGCACGGTGTTGGTCACGGGAGCGGGCGGGGTGCTGGGCGGCGCGGTCTGCCGGCACCTGGTGACCGCGCACGGCGTGCGCAGCCTGCTGCTCCTCGGCCGGGAGGGCGCGGCCGGCCCGGAGAACCGGGCGCTGGTGGACGACCTCGTCGCCCTGGGCGTCGAGGTGGTGTTCGCCGCGTGCGACGTCGCCGACCGGCGCGCGCTGGCCGAGGCCATCGGCGACCGCCACCTGACGGGCGTCGTGCACTGCGCGGGCGTGATCGACGACGCGCCGGTCACCGCCCTCACCGACGCGCAGGTCGACCGGGTGCTGCGGCCCAAGGTGGACGGCGCGCTGAACCTGCACGAGCTGGTCGGCGACGTGCCGCTGTTCGCGCTGTTCTCCTCGGCGTCCGGCACCACCGGTTCGCCGGGGCAGGCCGGGTACACGGCGGCCAACGCGTTCCTCGACGCCCTCGCCCGGCGGCGGCGTGCGCTGGGGCTCGCCGCGCAGTCGTTCGGCTGGGGCCTGTGGGCGCGGCGCGGCGCGATGACCGGCGGCCTCGACGCGGCGCGGGTGGCGCGCGGTCGCCGTGACGGCGTCGGCGAGCTGTCCGACGCGGACGGGCTCGCCCTGTTCGACGCCGTGCTCGCCCGACCCGACCGGGCACTGCTGCTGCCCGTGCGGATCGACCTGGCCGGCGTCCGGCCCGGTGAGGAGCCGCCGTTGCTGCGCGGGCTCGTCCGCGCCCGGCGGACCCGGCGGACCGCCGGGTCCGTCGCGGACGGCGACCTCCGCCACCGGCTCGCCGCGCTCGACCCCGAGGGTGCCGGGGCGCTGCTGGACGAGCTGGTGCGGACGCACGTGGCGGCCGTGCTCGGGCACGCCGGACCGGGCTCGGTCGACCCCGACCGGGCGTTCGGCGAGACCGGGTTCGACTCGATCACCGCCGTGGAGCTGCGCAACCGGCTCGGTGCGGCGACCGGGCTGCGGCTGCCACCGACGCTGGTGTTCGACCACCCGACGCCCGCCGCGGTGGCCGCGCACCTCGCCGACCGGCTCGCCCCGGCCGACACCCCCACCCCAGTGCCCGACGTCGGCGACGGCGCGATGAGCGACCGCGCCGTCCGGGACCTGCTCGGCGCGGTGCCGGTGGACCGCCTGCGGGAGTCCGGGTTGCTGGACCGCCTGCTGCGGCTCGCCGCGCCCACCACGTCCGCACCCGTGCCCGTGTCCGTACCGGTGCCCGGCGGTCCGCGCGACCTCAGCGGGCTCGACGCCGACGAACTGGTCCGGATGGCCCTGGGCGGTCCCGGCTCGCCCACCGACGACAAGTGACGGAGCGACACATGGCCGGCTCGACCGACGTCATCGTCGAGGCACTGCGGAAGTCGTTGCAGGACAACGAGGACCTCCGCGCGGAGAACCGGGCGCTGACCGAGGCCGCGCACGCCCCGGTGGCCGTCGTCGCCGCCGCGTGCCGGCTGCCCGGCGGCATCGACAGCCCCGAGGCGCTGTGGCGGCTGCTGGCGGCGGGCGACGAGACCACCGGGCCGCTGCCCACCGACCGCGGACGCCCGGTGCACGACCACCTCCGGGGCGGGTTCCTGCGCGACGCCGGGCACTTCGACGCCGGGTTCTTCGGCATCTCCCCGCGCGAGGCGCTGGCGATGGACCCGCAGCAGCGGCTGCTGCTGGAGGTGTCGTGGGAGGCGTTCGAGCGGGCCGGCCTGACCCTGCCCGCGCTCAAGGGCAGCCGCACCGGCGTCTACGCGGGCGTGATGGGTACCCACTACGCCCACCCGTCGGCCTACGACCTGCCCGAGGGCGTGGCGAACTTCGTCACCGCCGGCACCCAGGTCAACGTGGCGTCCGGGCGCCTGGCCTACGTGTTCGGCCTGGAGGGGCCGACCGTCACGGTGGACACGGCGTGCTCGTCGTCGCTGGTCGCGCTGCACCTCGCCGTCCGGGCCCTGCGAGCGGGGGAGTGCGACCTGGCGCTGGCCGCGGGCGCGACCGTGCTGCCCGACCCGGCCGCGTACCTGCTGGCCGCGTCGGCGGCGGGCGCGCTCGCCCCGGACGGCCGCTGCAAGTCGTTCGCCGCGGGCGCGGACGGCACCGCGTTCAGCGAGGGTGTGGTGGTGCTGCTGGTCGAACGGCTGGCCGACGCCGTGCGCAACGGGCACCCGGTGCTGGCGGTCGTGCGCGGTTCGGCGGTCAACTCCGACGGCGCGTCGAACGGGTTGAGCGCGCCCAACGGCCCGTCGCAGCAGCGGGTCATCGCGGGCGCGCTGGCCGATGCCCGGCTCCGGCCGTCCGACGTGGACGTCGTGGAGGCGCACGGTACGGGGACCGTGCTGGGCGATCCGATCGAGGCTCAGGCCGTGCTGGCGGCCTACGGCCAGGACCGCGCCGCGCCGCTGTGGTTCGGTTCGCTGAAGTCCAACATCGGCCACACCCAGGCCGCCGCGGGCGCGGCGGGCGTGCTGAAGCTGCTGCTGGCGCTGCGGCACGAGACCGTGCCGCCGACCCTGCACGTGGACGAGCCCACGCCGCGGGTCGACTGGACGGCGGGCGCGGTCGAACTGCTCACCGCGAGCCGCCCGTGGCCGAGGGGCGACCGCCCGCGCCGGGGAGCGGTCTCGTCGTTCGGGGCGAGCGGCACCAACGCCCACGTGGTCCTGGAAGAGCCGCCGCCCGAAGCCGCCGCAGAGCCGGGCCCGCGCCCGACCGCCGTGCCCTGGCTGCTGTCCTCCCGCACCGAACGCGGTCTAGCCGCCCAAGCCGCCCACCTCGCCGCCCACCTCGCCCCCGCCAACTCGGCCGCCCTCGCCACCACCGCTCTCGCCACCACCGCCGGCCCGGCCGCCGCCCCCGCCGATCCCGCCACCACCTCTACCGCCTACCTCGCTGCCCCTGCCCCGGCTGCCCCCGCCGCCACCACCGCCGATCCGGCCGCCGCCATCGACCCCGCCGCCATCGACCCTGCTGCCATCGACCCCGCCGATGTCGGGCACACCCTCGCCCTCCGCCGGACCCACTTCGAGCACCGTGCCGCCGTGTTCGGGGACGACCGGGTCGGCGCGCTCGACGCCCTGGCGCGCGGCACCCGTGCCGCCGGCCTCGTCACCGGCCGCGCGCGTCGGGCCGGCCGCACCGTGTTCGTCTTCCCCGGCCAGGGCTCGCAGTGGGCCGGCATGGGGGCCGACCTGCTCGCCTCGTCACCCGTGTTCGCCCGCCGCCTGGCCGAGTGCGAGGCCGCGTTCGCACCCCACCTGGACTGGTCGCCGACCGAGGCCCTGCGCGACGCCCGCCCCCTCGACACCGACGCCGTCGTCCAGCCCGTCCTGTTCGCCGTCATGGTGTCGCTGGCCGAGGTGTGGCGCGCGCACGGGCTGCGGCCGGCCGCCGTGGTCGGGCACTCGCAGGGCGAGATCGCCGCCGCCTGCGTCGCCGGGGCGCTGACCCTGGAGGACGCGGCGCTCGTCGTCGCCCGACGCGGGCGCGTGCTGGCCGCGCTGACCGGGTTGGAGGGGATGCTCTCGGTGTCCGCGTCGCCGGACGAGGTGGGCCGCCGCCTGGTCGACCGGCCCGCGCTGTCCCTCGCCGCCCTCAACGGCCCCCGGGCCGTCGCCGTCTCCGGGCCGCTGGGCGACCTGGAGGAGCTGGCCGCCGCGCTCACCGCCGACGGCGTCCGCACCCGCCGCGTCCCGATCGGCTACGCCTCGCACTCGCCGCAGGTGGACCAGGCCCGGGACCGGCTGCTGGACGCCCTGGCCGGCATCCGGCCGCGCCCGCCGCGCGTCCCGTTGCGCTCCACCGCGACCGGGCGGTGGGTGCGCGACGCCGACCTGACCCCCGCCTACTGGTTCGCCAACGCCCGCCGCCCGGTGGACTTCCTGGGCGCGGTGCGCGACCTGCTCGGCTCCGGGCACCGCGTGTTCGTCGAGTGCAGCCCGCACCCGCTGCTGGTGCCCGCCGTGCTCGACACCGCCGAGGACGCAGCCGAGAACGCAACTGAGGACACCGCCGGAAACGCCGGCGAGCACACCGCCGAGGACGTCGTGGTGGTCGGCTCGCTGCGCCGCGGCGACGGCGGCGCGGACCGCATGACCCGCTCCCTGACCGAGGCCCACGTGCGGGGCGTGCCAGTGGACTGGGCGCCGGTGTTCGCGGGCGCCCGCCCCGTCCCGCTGCCCACCTACGCCTTCCAGCGGGAGCGGTACTGGCTCGGACCGGCCGCGACCGGACCCGCCGACCTCGCCTCCGCCGGGCTGCGCCCCGCCCCGCACCCGCTGCTCGGCGCGCTGGTCGAGCTGGCCGGCGGCGGCACCGTGCTCACCGGCGTCCTGTCCCCGGCCACCCGGCCGTGGCTGGCGGAGCACGTCCTGGGCACCACCGCCGTGCTGCCCGGGGCGGCGTTCGTCGACCTGGCCCTCCACGCGGGCGGCGGCCTGGAGGAGCTGACCGTCCACGCGCCGCTGGTGCTCCCGCCGTCCGCGGCGGTGACCGTCCAGGTCAGGGTGGGCGCGCCGGACGGCGACGGCCTGCGCGAGGTCTCGGTCCACTCCCGCCACGCCGCGGCCGAGTGGACCCGGCACGCCACCGGCACCCTCTCCGCCGGCACCCTCTCCGCCGGCACCCTCTCCGCCGGCACCCTCTCCGCCGGCACCCTCTCCGCCGGCACCCTCTCCGCCGGCACCCTCTCCGCCGGCACCCTCTCCGCAGGCACCCTCTCCGCAGGCACCCTCTCCGCAGGCACCCTCTCCGCCGACCCCCGACCCGTCCCGGACGGCACGGGCGAGTGGCCGCCCGCCGGGGCCGAGCCGATCGACCTGACCGGGCGCTACGAGGACTTCGCCGCCCTCGGCGTGCACTACGGCACCGCCTTCCGCGGCCTGCGCGCGGCGTGGCGCGTCGACGACGACGTGCTCGCGGAGGTCGTGCTGCCCGGTGGCGACGCCGCCGGGTTCGGCGTCCACCCGGCCCTGCTCGACGCCGCCCTGCAGACAGTCGGCCTGCTCCCGCCGGGCGCGGTGCCGGTGGGCGGGCTCCCCTTCGCGTTCGGCGGCGTCACCGTGCACCGGTCGGGCGCGACCGCGCTGCGCGTGCGCACCCGCCCCACCGGCACGCCCGGCGAGGTGGCGGTCGAGGCCGTCGACCCCGCCGGCCACCCGGTGCTCACCGTCGAGTCCCTGGTGGTCCGCGCCGCCGCGACACCCGCGCCGGACTCGCTGTTCCGCCTGTCGTGGCCGCCGGTCCCCGCGCCCACCGCCCCCGACCGGCCGCACGTCGACCTCGCCGCGCTCGACCGGGACGGACCCGCGCCCGACGTCGTGCTGCTGTCCCTGGTCGACCGGCCGGCCCCGGACCGGTCAACCACCGACCGGCCCGGGGACGACACCCGCCGCACCGTGCACGCCGCGCAGGACGCCCTGCGCGACTGGCTCGCCGACGAACGCCTCGACCAGGCCACCCTCGTGGTCCTCACCCGCCGCGCCGTCGCCGCCGACCCCGACGAGGACGTGCCGGACCTGGCCGCCGCCGCGGTGTGGGGACTCGTGCGGGCCGCGCAGTCCGAGCACCCCGGCAGGTTCGTGCTCCTCGACGTGGACGACCCGCACCGGCCGCCGGTCGCCGCCGCCCTCGCCACCGGCGAACCGCAGCTCGCCGCCCGCGCCGGCGTGCTGCGCGCCCCCCGGCTCACCCGGGCCGCCGCCCCGACCGGCCCGCCACCCGTCCTCGACCCGCACGGCACCGTGCTCGTCACCGGCGGCACGGGGGCGCTCGGCGCGCACGTCGCCCGGCACCTGGTCACCGCGCACGGCGTCACCCGCCTCCTGCTCGTCGGCCGGCGCGGCGGGGCGGACGCGCTGCGCGCCGAGCTGACCGGGCTGGGCGCGCACGTCGACGTCGCCGCCTGCGACGTGGCCGACCGCGACGCGCTCACCGCGCTGCTCGCCGACGTCCCCGCCGCGCACCCGCTGACCGCCGTCGTGCACGCCGCCGGCGTGGTGGCCGACGGCCTCGTCGAGGACGCCGACCACGACCGCGCCGACCTCGTGCTCCGGCCCAAGGTCGACGCCGCGCTGCACCTGCACGAGGCGACCCGCGACGCCGACCTGGCCGCGTTCGTGCTGTTCTCCTCGGCCGCCGGGGTGTTCGGCAGCCCCGGTCAGGGCGCCTACGCGGCGGCCAACGCGTTCCTCGACGCGCTCGCCCACCACCGCCGCGCCACCGGCCTGCCCGCCCAGTCGCTCGCCTGGGGCACCTGGGACGTCGGGACCGGTGTCGTCGGCGACCTCGGCCCCGCCCAGCGGGAACGCCTGCGCCGCCTGGGCCGCCCCCTGCCGCCCGCCGAGGCGCTGGCCCTGTTCGACGCCGCCCTGGCGGACGGCGCGCCCCTGCTCGTGCCCACCCGGCTGGAAGTGCCCGCCCGGCTGGAAGTGCCCGGCCGGCTGGAAGTGCCCGGCCGGCCGGAGGAGCCCGTCGGGGCCGAGGTGCCGCCGCTGCTGCGCGCGCTGGTGCCCGGTCGCGCGTCCCGGACCACCGCCGCGGACCCGCGCCGCCGGCTCGCCGCCCTCACCGGACCCGCCCGTGACGCCGCCCTGCGCGACGCCGTGTTCGGCCAGGTCGCCGCCGTCCTCGGCTACCCGGACGCGCGGGCCGTCGTCGGCGACCGGGGTTTCCTGGAGCTCGGCCTCGACTCGCTCACCGCCGTCGAGCTGCGCAACGGCCTCGACCGCGCCACCGGACTGCGCCTGCGCACCACGATCGCCTTCGACGCCGGCACCCCCGACGAGCTGGTGCGGCGGCTCGCGCGGGCACTGGCCCGGGTCGCCCCCGAACCCGCCCCGGAACCGCGCGCCGACCCCGCCCCGGAACCCCGCGCCAACCCCATGGACGCGCTCGACGGCCTGTTCCGCCACGCCCTGCGCCTGGGGCAGCGCAAGACCGCCCAGCGGCTGGCCCGCGAGGCCGCCCGGCTCAGGCCCATGGCCGCCTCACCGGCCGACTGGCCCGCCCCGCCGGAACCGGTGCTGCTCGCCGACGGCCCCGAGCGGCCCGCGCTGGTCTGCTTCTCGTCCATCGTGGCCATCGCCGGCGCCCACCAGTTCGCCCGCTTCGCCGGGCGGTTCCGGGGCACCCGCCCGTGCCTGGCGTTCGACGTGCCCGGCTTCGGCGCGGGCGAACTGCTCGCGGCCGACGTCGACACCCTCGTCGGCGCGTACGCCGACGCCATCACCGAGCGGGTCGCCGGGCCGTTCGTGCTGCTGGGCAGCTCCTCCGGCGGCTACCTCGCGCACGCCACCGCCACCGCGCTGGAGGCCCGCGGCACGCGCCCGACCGGCGTCGCCCTGCTGGACACCTACCTGATCGGCGACCCGGCGATCATGCGGGACCGCGTCCAGGAGCACCTGATGGCCGGGATGCTCGACCGCGAGGACCGGTACGTGCGCCTGGACGGCGACCGGCTCACCGCGATGGCCTGGTACGGCGGCCTGTTCGAGGACTGGGCGCCCGGCCCGTGCGCCGCGCCGCTGCTGCTGGTGCGCGCCTCGGAACCGATGGACGGCATGACCGACGACCCGGCGTCCGACGACTGGCGCGCCCACTGGGACACCGCGCAGACCGTCGTGGACGTCCCCGGCAACCACTTCACGCTCGCCGAGCAGCACCTGGAGCACTGCACCGCGGCGGTGGAGAAGTGGCTCCGCACCCTCACCCCCGCCGCAGACAAGGAAGAGGCGCCCGCATGACCGACACGACGCCCGTGCCCGACCTCGCGATCCGGCGCGGCTGCCCGTTCGCCGAACCCGACGGCTACGCCGAACTGCGCGCGGCCGGCCCGGTCACCCGCGTGCGCCTCGGCTCCGGCCGGGAGGCGTGGGCGGTGTCGTCGCACGCGGCGGCCCGCGAGCTGCTGCTCTCCGACGCGTTCAGCGTGGACCGCAGGCACCCGAACTACCCGAGCCTCGTGCCGTTCACCCACGACGTCGGGTTCCGCGCCTCCATCGGCGAGATGGACCCGCCCGAGCACGGCGCCGCCCGCCGGGCGGTCAACGGCGAGTTCACCCAGCGCCGCGTGGAGGCCATGCGCCCGGACGTGCAGGAGGTGGTGGACGGCCTGGTCGACGCCCTGCTGGCCGGTCCCAAGCCCGCCGACCTGGTGCCCGCCCTGGCGCTGCCGCTGCCGACCACCCTGATCTGCGAGCTGCTCGGCGTGCCCGAGGAGGACCGTGAGGCGTTCCGGGTCCGCTCCGCCACCATGATCGACCTGTTCACCGCGCCGCAGGAGCGGATGGCCGCCATCGGCGCGCTGCTCGGCTACATCGACCAGCTCGTCACCGCCAAGGAGGCCGACCCCGGCGACGACCTCGTCGGCCGCCGCATCCGCAGGGCCCGCGAGGACGACGACGGCACCGACCACCAGGCGCTGGTGGAACTGGCGCTCACGCTGCTCGTCGCCGGCTTCGAGAGCACCGCCAACCAGATCTCCCTCGGCGTGGTCGCCCTGCTGCGCCACCCCGACCAGCTCGACCTGCTCCGCCGCGAGCCGGAGCGCTGGCCCGCCGCCGTCGAGGAGCTGCTGCGCTACTGCTCCATCCTCAACCCGGTGTCCTACCGGGTCGCCGCCGACGACGTCACCATCGCCGGCGTGGCCGTGCGCCGGGGCGACGGCGTGGTCGCCCTGGGCACCGCGGTCAACCGCGACCCCGAGGTGTTCGCCGACCCCGACCGGCTCGACGTCACCCGCACCTCCGGCCGCCACCTCGCCTTCGGGCACGGCGCGCACGTGTGCGTCGGGCAGCACCTGGCCCGGGTCGAGCTCCAGGTCGTCTACGAGACCCTCTTCCGCCGCGTGCCGGACCTGCGGCTCGCGGTGCCCGTGGAGGAGCTGTCCTTCAAGGACGAGGCCGCCGCGTACGGGTTGAACTCCGTGCCCGTCACCTGGTGACCGCGCGCGGCCATCGCGCGGATATCGGGGCGCTATGGGGCCCCGCGAGACTCGTGGCGATCCGCGAGCCGAGTTGTCGCCGAACGGGGGAAATCGCATGGCATCCACCGGCGGTCCGGAGGCGATCACCGCCTTCATGGACACCGTCAGCCGGTTCAACGGCCCCGCCGAGGACGCGGTCCTCGACGCCGAGGCCAGCGACGAGTTCAAGGACCACTCCATCTGGCTCTACGACGTGGCGGCGATGATCGCCGCGCGCGGCGAGATCTGGAACTGGGGCATGGACGACCCGGTGCTGGCCCGGGAGATCGACGAGGTGCTCCCCGGCAGCCTCGACTTCTGCACCGACGGCGTGTCCGAGCAGCTGTACTTCCGGTCGCTGCGGGTGCTGCCGCACGCCCTGGGCGACTACGCGGGCAAGACCGTGGTCGAGATCGGCAGCGGCGCGGGGGAGGGGCTGAACTTCCTGTCCCGCGCCGCCCCCGGCGGCCGGTTCCTCGGCGTCGAGCTGTCCCCGCTGGCCGTGCGCCGGGCCAACGCCCTGCTCTCCCGCGGCGGCGAGCTGCGGTACGTCCAGGGCGACGCCGAGGCGCTGCCGCTGGGCGACGGCGAGGCCGACGTCGTGATCAGCGTGGAGAGCTCGCACAACTACCCGCACCCCGGGCGGTTCCTCGCCGAGGTCGCCCGGGTGCTCAAGCCCGGCGGGTACTTCTCCTACCTCGACGGCTACACCGAGCACCGCTACGACCTGCTGACCACCCTCAAGCGGGACGTGCCCGGGTTCGAGTGGCTGTCGCAGGACGACATCTCCGAACAGGTGCGGGCGGGCATCCGCAAGCGGATGCGGCCGGACAGCCACTTCCGCGCGCACACCGTCGCGAGCCGCAGCACCGGCAGGTTCGGCCGGCACGTCCACTTCCACCTCCAGGCCACCACGATGGGCAGCACGTTCATCGGGCAGCGGCCCAGCGCGGTCGTGCGGGCGTTGCAGAAGGCCGGCCGGGTGCCGACGGCGTGGACGCTGCCGGTGGAGAGCTACCTGCACAGCGTGGCCCGCCGGCTGCCCGCGTGACCCGCGTCCCGACCCCTTCCGACCCGTCCCCACCGAGGAGAGGCGAACAGCCATGGATGCTCTCGCGGCGGCCGCCGTGCGCGGAGCCGGCGCCGACGAACTGCTGGGGCTCCCGGTGCCCGAGCGGTACCGGGCCGCGCACACCCGGATCGAGGACGCCGACGTGTTCCACGGCGTCGAGGACAAGGACGTCCGCCGGTCCATCCGGGTCGGCGAGGTGCCGATGCCGGAACTGGCGCCGGACGAGGTGCTGGTCGCGCTGATGGCCAGCTCCGTCAACTACAACACGGTGTGGTCGGCGACCTTCGAACCCGTGCCGACCTTCGCGTTCCTCAAGCACTACGGGCGCGAGGGCGGCTGGGCGGAGCGCCACGACCAGCCGTTCCACGTGCTCGGCTCGGACGCCTCCGGCGTCGTCGTGCGCGTCGGCGCGGGCGTGCGCCGCTGGGCCGTGGGCGACCGCGTGGTCGTCACCCCGGTGCACGTCGACGACCAGGAACCGGCCGTGCACGGCGACGGCATGGTCGGCACGTCGCAGCGGGCGTGGGGCTACGAGACCAACTACGGCGGGCTCGCCGACTACGCGGTCGTGCGGGCCAGCCAGCTGGTGCCCAAACCCGCCCACCTCACCTGGGAGGAGGCCGCGAGCACGCCGGTCTGCGCGGCCACCGCCTACCGGATGCTCATCGGCGAGCGCGGCGCCCGGATGAAGCTGGGCGACGTGGTGCTCGTCTGGGGCGCGGCCGGCGGGCTGGGCGTGTTCGGCGTGCAGCTGGTCAAGCAGGCGGGCGGCGTCGCGGTCGGCGTCGTGGGCTCGGAGGAGAAGGCGCGGCTGGTCCGCCGGCTCGGCTGCGACGTGGTGGTCGACCGCGCGGAGCTGGGCCTGGGCGACCCGGACGACCCGGGCGCGGTGCTCAAGGCGGGCAAGCGGCTCGGCGCGATCATCCGCCGGGAGACGGGCGACGACCCGCACGTCGTGTTCGACCACGTCGGCCGGGCCACGTTCGGCGTGTCGATGTTCGTCGCCCGGCGCGGCGGCGCGGTGGTCACCTGCGGTTCCAGCACCGGTTACCAGCACCAGTACGACAACCGCTACCTGTGGATGAAGCTCAAGCGGCTGATCGGCAGCCACGGCGCGAACCTCCAGGAGCAGTGGGAGTCCAACCGGCTGTTCGACCTCGGGCTGGTGCTGCCGGTGCTGTCGGAGGTGCACGCGCTGGCCGGGGTCGGCGAGGCCGCCCGCTTGGTGCAGACCAACGGCCACACCGGCAAGGTCGGCGTGCTGTGCCTCGCGCCGGAGGCGGGGCTCGGCGTGGAGGACCGGGCCAAGCGGGACCGGCTGGCCGCGGCCCGGCCGCCCGTGCTGGAGACCGTCGTCCGGGTCTGACCGGTGCGATCCCG
>NZ_JBPKJK010000084.1:0-37286 GCF_051756985.1 Saccharothrix sabaoui | reverse complement strand
CGGCACGGTGCGTCGGGTTCCATGCACATATCGTGACTGTTCCGCTGTCCCCAGTCCAAGACCCGCTGATATAACTGTTGGTTATGGACGTGCGTGTCCGTGACCTGCGTTACTTCATCGCGGTGGCCGAGGAGCTGAGCTTCACCCTGGCCGCCCGCGACCGGCTGTTCATCTCCCAGCCGGCGCTGAGCAAGCAGATCCGGCAGCTGGAGCTGTCGCTGCGCGTCACCCTGTTCGACCGGGACCGGCGCTCGGTGGCGCTGACGCCCGCCGGTCGCGAGCTGCTGCCGCGGGCGCGGGCGCTGGTGGAGGAGTGGGACGCGACCCGGCGCGCGGTGCTCGCCGCGGCCGGGTCCGAACCGGTGCTCGTGGTCGGTTTCCAGACCCGCATCGGTCGCGGCCTCATCCCGTCGGTGACGGCGCGGATGGGCGAGCTGCTGCCGGGCTGGGGCCTGCGGTTCCGGCAGGTGCCGTGGCACGACGCCGCGGTGGGCCTGGCCGGTGGCGAGGTCGACGTGGCCGTGGCCTGGTTGCCGGTGCCGGGCTCCGGCGAGCTGTCCTGGCGGGTGATCGCGACCGAGGACCGCTGGGTCGCGCTGCCGCACGGGCACCGGCTGGCGGCGCTCGCCGAGGTGCCGTTCGACGAGCTGGCCGACGAGCCGTTCGTGGCGCTGCCGCGCGCCGCCGGTCCGCTGCGCGACTTCTGGCTCGCCCTGGAGCACCGCACGACCCCGGCGCGCGTGGGCGGGGAGGCGTCGACCACCGACGAGGCGTTCGAGGCGGTGGCCTCCGGCCTGGGCGTGGTGCTGGTGTCGGCGGGCAACGCCGAGGCCCACCAGCGCGACGACGTCGTCTACCGGCCCGTGCTCGGGCTCTCGCCCAGCAGGCTGGCGGTGGTCTGGCGCACGGACGACGAGCGGGAGGCCGTGCGGGTGTTCGTGGAGGCGTGCGCCCGCTCCCTCTGACCGGGAACGGGGAGGGGAGTGAGCCGCGCCACTTCGGTTGCACTTCCGATAGACGGATGTCCTAGTAATCTGGAGCACGTCGTCGTCGTCGAAGGAGCCGTCGTGACCGCCGCCAGCCCGTTGCACACCCCGCAGCACCCGGTCCGCTTCGTCACGGCCGCCAGCCTGTTCGACGGCCACGACGCGGCGATCAACATCATGCGCCGCATCCTCCAGTCGCAGGGCGCCGAGGTGGTGCACCTCGGCCACAACCGGTCCGTGCGCGAGGTCGTCGACGCGGCGGTCCAGGAGGACGTGCAGGGCATCGCCATCAGCGCCTACCAGGGCGGCCACGTCGAGTACTTCACCTACCTGGTCGAACTGCTCAACGAGCGCGGCGCGGGGCACGTCAAGGTCTTCGGCGGCGGTGGCGGCGTCATCGTGCCCGAGGAGATCGAGCTGCTGCACTCGCGCGGCGTGGCGCGGATCTTCTCCCCGGCCGACGGCCAGGAGCTGGGCCTGGCCCGCATGATCAACACCATGGTGGCGGCGTGCGACCACCCGCTGGCCGAGCGCCCGCCGTCCTCCTGGGAGGGGCTCTTCACCGGCGCGGACGACGTGCTGGCCCGCGCCATCACGCTCATCGAGGCCGGGGCGCTGCCCGACGACGTGCGGGAGCGCGTGGCCGCCGCCGCGGCGGCGCGGACCGTGCCGGTGCTCGGCATCACCGGCACCGGCGGCTCGGGCAAGTCCTCGCTGACCGACGAGCTGGTGCGCCGCTTCCGGCTCGACCAGCAGGACAAGCTGCGGGTGGCCGTGCTGGCCGTCGACCCGACCCGGCGCAAGGGCGGCGGCGCGCTGCTCGGCGACCGCATCCGGATGAACTGCCTCGACGGCGACCGCGTGTTCTTCCGCTCGCTGGCGACCCGCCGCGCCGGCTCGGAGGTGCCCGACGGGCTGTCCGACGCGATCCTGGTGTGCAAGGCCGCCGGGTTCGACCTGGTCGTCGTGGAGACGCCCGGCATCGGCCAGGGCGACGCGGCGATCGTGCCGTTCGTGGACCTCTCGCTGTACGTGATGACACCGGAGTTCGGCGCCGCGTCGCAGCTGGAGAAGATCGACATGCTCGACTACGCCGACGTGGTCGCGATCAACAAGTTCGAGCGCCGGGGCGCCGAGGACGCCCGCCGCGACGTGGCCCGCCAGCTCGTGCGCAACCGCGAGGCGTTCGGCGCGTCGTGGGAGGACATGCCGGTCTTCGGCACGTCCGCCGCCACGTTCAACGACGACGGCGTGACCGCCCTCTACCAGCACCTGCGCGACGGGCTCGCGCAACGCGGCCTGCCCGTGGCCGAGGGCGCCCTGGCGGCGGTCGACCGCAAGGTGTCCACGTCGGCGGCCACCGTCGTGCCCGCCGACCGCGCCCGCTACCTCGCCGAGATCGCCGAGACCGTGCGCGGCTACCACCGCGCCACCGAGACCCACGTGGACGCCGTGCGCCGGGCCGCGCACCTGCGGGCCGCCCGCGACGAGCTGGCGGCGGCCGGCCACGACACCACCGCGATCACCGGGCTGCTGGAGGCCGCCGAACGCGGGGTGGACGCGGTGTCCGCCGCGCTGCTCGCCGAGTGGCCGAGGACGGTGGAGGACTACGGCGGCGACGAGCTGGTGGTCAAGGTCCGCGACCGCGAGATCCGCACGACGCTCACCCGCGAGACGCTGTCGGGCAACCGGGTGCGCCGGGTGTCGCTGCCCCGCTACGACGACGACGGCACCCTGCTGCGGTTCCTGCGCGAGGAGAACCTGCCCGGCCGCTTCCCGTACACCGCCGGCGTGTTCCCGTTCAAGCGCGACGGCGAGGACCCGGCGCGGATGTTCGCGGGCGAGGGCGACGCGTTCCGCACCAACCGCCGCTTCAAGTACCTGTCGAAGGGCTCCGAGGCCACCCGCCTGTCCACCGCGTTCGACTCGGTGACCCTCTACGGCCGCGACCCCGACACCCCGCCGGACGTCTACGGCAAGATCGGCACGTCCGGCGTGTCCATCGCGACCCTGGACGACATGAAGGCGCTCTACGAGGGCTTCGACCTCACCTCGCCCACCACGTCGGTGTCGATGACCATCAACGGCCCCGCGCCGACGATCCTCGCGTTCTTCCTCAACGCGGTCGTCGACCAGCAGGTCGGGAAGTTCCGCGCCGAGCACGGCCGGGAGCCGTCCGCGGACGAGGCCGCCGAGCTGCGGGCACGGGCCCTGTCGACCGTGCGCGGCACCGTGCAGGCCGACATCCTCAAGGAGGACCAGGGCCAGAACACGTGCATCTTCTCCACCGAGTTCTCGCTGCGGATGATGGCCGACATCCAGGAGTGGTTCATCCGCAACGAGGTCCGCAACTTCTACTCGGTGTCCATCTCCGGCTACCACATCGCCGAGGCCGGCGCGAACCCCATCAGCCAGCTCGCCTTCACCCTGGCCAACGGGTTCACCTACGTCGAGTCGTACCTCGCGCGCGGCATGTCGATCGACGACTTCGCGCCGAACCTGTCGTTCTTCTTCTCCAACGGCATGGACGCCGAGTACAGCGTCATCGGCCGGGTGGCCCGGCGCATCTGGGCCATCGCCATGCGCGAGCGCTACGGCGCCAACGAGCGGTCGCAGAAGTTCAAGTACCACGTGCAGACCTCCGGCCGGTCGCTGCACGCGCAGGAGATGGACTTCAACGACATCCGCACCACGCTCCAGGCGCTGTGCGCGCTGTACGACAACACGAACTCGTTGCACACCAACGCCTACGACGAGGCCATCACCACGCCCACCGAGTCGTCGGTGCGCCGGGCCATGGCCATCCAGCTCATCATCAACAAGGAGTGGGGCCTGTCGGCGAACGAGAACCCGCTGCAGGGCTCGTTCGTCGTCGAGGAGCTGACCGACCTGGTCGAGGAGGCGGTGCTCGCCGAGTTCGACCGGCTCTCCGAGCGCGGCGGCGTGCTGGGCGCGATGGAGACCGGCTACCAGCGCGGGCGCATCCAGGACGAGTCGATGCTCTACGAGCAGCGCAAGCACGACGGGTCGCTGCCGCTGATCGGCGTGAACACGTTCCTGCCCGAGGACGGGTCGCGCGAGCCGGTGACCATCGAGCTGGCCCGCGCCACCGAGGACGAGAAGCGCTCGCAGGTCGAGCGGACCCGCGCGTTCGCCGCCGCCCACGCCGCCGAGGCCGGGCCCGCCCTGCGCCGGCTCAAGGAGGCCGCCGCGTCGGGGGAGAACGTGTTCGCCGTGCTCGTGGACGCGGCCAGGGTCTGCACGCTCGGGCAGATCACCGAGGCGTTCTTCGAGGTGGGCGGGCAGTACCGGCGCAACGTGTGACCGGAGGCCGGTGGCGCGGTTGAACGGCCGCCCGCCGGTTATCCCGCCGGCATGGACGAGCAGAACTCGCTGTTCTTCGTGGGCAACGCCACGACGGTGCTGAAGCTGGGGCCGTTCACCCTGCTGACCGACCCCAACTTCCTCCGCCGCGGCCAGTGGAGCTACTTCGGGCAGGGCCTGGTGTCGCGGCGGCTCAAGGACCCGGCCGTCGGTGTCGACGACCTGCCGCCGCTGGACGCGGTCGTGCTGTCGCACTTCCACGGCGACCACTTCGACCGCGTCGCGGCCCGGGGCCTCGACCACGACCTGCCGGTCCTCACCACGCCGCACGCGGCGCGCAGGCTCGGCAGGCGCGGTTTCCGGGAGGCGCTGGGCCTGCGCACCTGGGGCCGGGAGACGCTGACCAGGGGCGAGGCGTCGGTGACCATCACGTCCCTGCCGGGGCGGCACGCCCTGGGCGCGGTGGCGAGGGTCCTGCCGCCGGTGATGGGCACCATGGTCGAGTACCGGGCCACCCCGGCGGCCCCGCCGCTGCGCGTCTACCTCAGCGGCGACACCCTCGTGCACGACGAGCTGCGCGAGATCCGCGAGCGCTACCCGGAGATCGACGTGGCCGTGGTGCACCTGGGCGGCACGAAGGTGCTCGGCCTGCTGCTCACCATGGACGGCGCGCAGGGCGTGGACCTGCTGGAGCTGCTGCGCCCGCGGCACGTCGTGCCGGTGCACTACGACGACTACGGCCTGATGAAGTCCCCGCTGTCGGACTTCGTCGGCGAGGTCGAGCGCCGCCGCCCACCGGTGTCGTTGCTCCCGGTGGGCCGCGGCGAGACCGTCCCGCTGCCCGGCCGCCTCAGCCGGTGACGGTCCGGACCAGCAGGAACACGTTCAACCCGGAGATCAGCACCGCGCCCGCCGCGCCGAACCACGTGGTGGCGCGGCGGTTCACCGCATCGCCCATCACGTCCCGGCGGCGGCCCAGCAGCACGAGCGGGACCAGGGCGAAGGGGATGCCGAAGGACAGCACGACCTGGCTGAGCACCAGCGCCTTCGTCGGGTCGACGCCCATCCCCAGGATCAGCAGCGCCGGGGCCATGGTGAGCAGCCTGCGCAGCGACAGCGGGATGCGGCGGCGCAGGAAGCCCTCCATGACGACCTGGCCCGAGTAGGTGCCGACGCTGGACGCGGCCAGGCCCGAGGCCAGCAGCGCGAGCGCGAACGCCAGGGCCGCGCCCGGCCCGAGCAGGTCGCCCAGGCCGCTGTGCATGTCCTCCAGCGACTCGCGGGGCGCGCCGGTGGAGTGGAACGCGCCGGCGGCCACGACGAGCATGCTCACGTTGACCAGGGTGGCCACGCCCAGCGCGGCCACGATGTCGGTGCGGTTGGCCCGCAGCGTGCGCCGCCGGGCGACCGGGTCGGTGGTGTGGTGGCGCTGGGTGAGCGCGGAGTGCAGGTAGATGACGTGCGGCATCACGGTCGCGCCGAGCATCCCGGTGGCCAGCAGCACGCTGTCCACGCCCGCGAAGCCGGGCACCAGCCCCGCGACCGCGCCGGTCGGCGGCCCGAGCTGCAACGCCTGGTAGAGGAAGCCGCCGAGGACGATCGCGAGCAGCCCCACGATCACCGACTCGAACCGCCGCCTGCGCAGCGGGGCCAGCGCGAGGATGCCCGCCGACACCACCGCCGTGATCAGCGCGGCGGGCAGCAGCGGCACCCCGAACAGCAGGTTCAGCGCCACCGCCGCGCCCACGAACTCGGCCAGGTCGGTGGCCATCGCCACCAGCTCCGCCTGCACCCACAGCATGCCCGTGACCGGGCGCGAGTAGTGCTCGCGGCACAGCTCCGGCAGGTTGCGGCCGGTGACCACGCCGAGCTTGGCCGACTGGTACTGGATGAACATCGCCAACCCGCTGGCGCCGACGATGACCCACAGCAGCAGGTAGCCGTGGGTCGCGCCGCCCGCCATGTTGGTCGCGAAGTTGCCCGGGTCGACGTACGCGACCGCCACCACGAACGCCGGACCCATGACCACGGCCGCCGAGCGCAGCCGCGCCACCACCGGCGACGTCACCGAGATGCCGACCATCCCGCCGTCCTTCCGTGTTCGGGTGGTGGCCACCCGGACGGGTGGCCACCACGCGTGATCAGGGGGCGAGCTTCTTGATGGCCTTCTCGATCAGGCCGAGGTTCGCGGGGCTGGTCGCGTAGAGCATCGGGTCCGGCGGCGGCGCGGACGCCTTGTCACCCAGCGGCTCGGGGTCCATCAGGTAGGAGAACTCGTGCGAGCCGTCCGGCGCGGGCCCGGACGCCCAGCGGCCCTCGGGACCGTGCACGCCGTCGGAGTTGTGCCAGATGGTGCCCGCGTGCTCCTGGTGCTCCTCGTCGAACAGCGCGCTCGGGCTGATCGGGCCCTCCAGCCCGTCCTCCTGGAGCTCCTCGATCGCGGCCAGCCACATGTTCTGGTGGGCGGTGTCGCGGGCGAGGTTGAACTTGAGCATGTCGCGCACGCCCGGGTCGTCGGTCATGTTGAACAGGCGCGCGGTCTGGAGCCTGCCCTGCGCCTCGGCCGCCACGTTCACCCGGAAGTCGGCCATGAGGTTGCCGCTGGCCACGATGTAGCGGCCGTTCCACGGCACCCCGTTGCTGTCCGACAGGGTGGGGCCGCCGCCGCTGACGATGGCCTGCTGCACGTCCATGCCGCCGAGCACCGCCGCGACGGCCGGGTCCTTGACCGCCTCGGCCGTCATCTCCGACGGCGCGCCCTCCAGCAGCCTGGCGCACATCGTGGCCAGCATCTCGACGTGGCCGATCTCCTCGGTGGCCACGTCCATGATGAGGTCCTTGTACTTGCCCTCCACGCGGCAGTTCCAGCCCTGGAACAGGTACTGCATGGTCACGGTCATCTCGCCCCACGCGCCGCCGATCAGCTCTTGGAGCTTGCGCGCGAAGAGGGCGTCCGGCGCGCTGGGCTTGGCCTCGAACTGAAGCCTGCTGGTGTGCAGGAACATCTCGCCTCCTGGGTTCCGATCAGGGCTCCGAAGCTAGGCACGGCGCATGACCGGGTGCGCCCCGGTGCGCCACGGCCGCGTCACCGCCGTGTCACCCGTGCTGGTCACGTCGCGAAAAAAATCGGTGGGCGATGGTGTGGGTCGGGGAATCGCGGGCACCCGTGCGGCCCGAGCACCCTGTGTAGATGGGCAGTACCGATGAGTGAACCCCTCGCCGAGCCCAGCCCCCGCACCACGATCCGGCTCCTCGACGGCTTCGTCCTGGAGCACGGCCCCGCACCGCTGCACGTGATACCGGGTGCCCGCCGGTTGCTGGCCCTGCTCGCCGTCCGGCAGGCGCCGGTCAGCCGCGTCGTCGTGGCGGCCGTGCTGTGGCCCGAGGCGACCGCCCGCCGGGCCGCAGCGTGCCTGCGCTCCACGCTGTGGCGCCTGGCCTCGTCCGGCGCGCCGCTGGTCGCGCCCACCGAGGACGCGCTGCGCCTGGACGACGCGGTCGACGTCGACTTCCACCGGGCGTGCCGGTTCGCCGCGACGGCCGGGGCGCACGCGGTGCCGCCCGACCCGGAGGCCGTCGCCCTGCTCAAGGCGGACCTGCTGCCCGGCTGGAGCCAGCCGTGGCTGCTGGCCGAGCAGGACTGGTGGCGGGAGGCTCGGCTGCGCGCGCTGGAGGCGCTGAGCACCCGGTTCAGGTCCGCGGGCGACCGCCACCGCGCGCACCAGGCCGCCCTGGCGGCCGTGCAGAGCGACCCGCTGAGGGAGAGCGCCCACCGCACCCTGGTGCAGCTGCACCTGGAGGACGGCAACCCCGCGCAGGCCGTGCGCCAGTACCGGGCATACCGGACCAGGCTGCGCGCCGAGCTGGGCATGGAGCCGTCACCGGAGATCCACCGGCTCGTCAGCCCCCTGTTCGGCGGGCGGGTTTGAAGGGCGAAGACCAGGCAACCCAGCGCCCACCCACCGGCACGAGGAGGAAGCGATGACCGCACCACGGGACGACGACGAGCGCGTGGAGCGCGGCGCGGCCGAGGAGAACAGCGGCGCGCCGCTGACGGAGACCGAGGTGGAGGTGTCCGAGCGGGCACCGGGCGACTCGCCCGATGAGGACGCGTGAACGGGAGGGCCAGGACGTTCGTGCTGGGCGGCGCCGGTGCGGCGGCGGCGTTCGCGTGCCGTGCGGTGGCCCGCCGCCGCACGGCGCACGGCAACCGCGCCGAGCACTGGCTGGCGGTGACCGTGGACCGGCCGATGACCGACGTGGCGGGCCCGGAGCGGCTGCCCGAGCCGCTGGAGCGGCTGCGCGAGCGGGTCGAGCTCCGGTTCCGCCCGGCCCCCGGCGACCGGGGCACCGAGGTGATGGCCCAGCCGCGCGGCGACGCCGTGTCGCGGGAGGACCTGCGCCTGGCGCTGCGGAAGGCCAAGTCGCTGCTGGAGACGGGGACCGTGGTCGAGCCGGACGCGCGGCCCTCGGCCCACCCGGGTCCGGCGGGCAAGGTGCTCCAGGCGGTCGTGCGCAGGTCCAAGGGGGAGGGCAGGCTGTGAAAGCGCTGTGCTGGGAGGGCGTCAACGACGTCCGGGTGCAGAACGTGCCGGACCCGGTCATCCAGAACGACGAGGACCTGATCCTCAAGGTCGGGCTGAGCACCGTGTGCGGCTCCGACCTGCACCTGCTGACCGGGCACATCCCGTTCATGGAGGCGGGCGACGTCATCGGCCACGAGTTCATGGGCGAGGTCGTCGAGGTCGGCCCGGGGGTGACGCGGCACGAGGTGGGCGACCGGGTGGTCGTCGCCTCCTTCATCGGCTGCGGCCGGTGCTGGTACTGCCGCAACGACCAGTGGTCGCTGTGCGACAACACCAACACCAACCCGGGCATCACGCAGGCCCTGTGGGGCGCCGACCCGGGCGGCGTCTTCGGCTACTCGCACGCCATGGGCGGGTTCAAGGGCAGCCACGCCGAGTACGTGCGCGTGCCGTTCGCCGACCACACCGCCATCCCGGTCCCGGAAGGCGTGGACGACCTGAGCGCCGTGTTCGCCTCCGACTCCGCCCCGACCGGGTGGATGGGCGCGCACCTCGGCGGCGTCGGCCCCGGCGACGTGGTCGCCGTGTGGGGGAGCGGCGCGGTCGGCCAGATGGCCGCGAGGGCGGCCCAGCTGCTCGGCGCGGAGCGCGTCGTGGTCGTCGACCGGTTCGACTACCGGCTGAAGCAGGCCGAACGCGTGTTCGGCGTGGAGACGCTGAACTACCGCGACACCGACGTCGGCGCGGCGCTGCGGGAGATGACGGGCGGCCGGGGACCGGACGTGTGCATCGAGGCCGTGGGCTGCGAGGCGCACAGCTACGGGCCGCAGCACGTGTACGACCAGGTCAAGAGCAAGCTGAAGCTGGAGACCGACCGGCCGATCGCGGTGCGCGAGGCGATCCACGCCTGCCGCAAGGGCGGCTCGGTGTTCGTGCTGGGCGTCTTCAGCGGCCTGGTCGACAAGTTCCCGCTCGGTGCCGTGATGAACAAGGGCCTCACCCTGCGCGGCGCGCAGCAGCACGGGCAGCGCTACATCCCGATGCTGCTCGACCGGATCGCCTCGGGCGAGCTGAGCACCACCCACCTGGGCACCCACGTGATGCCGCTCGACGAGGGCGCGCGCGGCTACCAGCTGTTCAAGGACAAGGAGGACGACTGCCTGCGGGCCGTCTTCCGACCGTGAGGGACGTGCGATGACCGCGTTGAAGCCGACCCCGGTACCGATCGCCACCCCCGCCGGCCGAGGCCGCAAGGGGTCGGCGCTGCTGCGCCTGTTCCGCACCACCGACCACAAGCTGATCGGCCTGATGTACCTGGTCACGTCGTTCATGTTCTTCCTGGCCGGCGGGCTGATGGCGCTGCTGATGCGCGGTGAGCTGGCCCGGCCGGGGATGCAGTTCCTGTCCAACGAGCAGTACAACCAGCTGTTCACCATGCACGGCACGGTGATGCTGCTGCTCTACGCCACCCCGATCGTGTTCGGGTTCGCCAACTACGTCCTGCCGCTCCAGATCGGCGCGCCGGACGTGGCGTTCCCCCGGCTCAACGCGTTCGCCTACTGGCTGTACCTGTTCGGTGGGCTGATCACGGTCAGCAGCTTCCTCACCCCGGCGGGCGCGCCGGACTTCGGGTGGACCGCGTACACACCGCTGTCCACCGCGATCCACTCGCCGGGCGTGGGGGCCGACCTGTGGATCTCCGGCCTGGTCGTCGGTGGTCTGGGCACGATCCTCGGCGGGGTCAACATGATCACCACCGTGGTCTGCCTGCGCGCACCGGGCATGACGATGTTCCGGATGCCGATCTTCACCTGGAACATCCTGATCACCTCGATCCTGGTGCTGGTGGCGTTCCCGATCCTCACCGCGGCCCTGCTGGGCCTGCTGGCCGACCGCCACTTCGGCGCGCACGTGTTCGACCCGGCCAACGGCGGCGTGATCCTGTGGCAGCACCTGTTCTGGTTCTTCGGCCACCCCGAGGTCTACATCGTCGCGCTGCCGTTCTTCGGCATCGTGTCCGAGATCCTGCCCGTGTTCAGCCGGAAACCCCTGTTCGGCTACAAGGGACTGGTCTACGCCACGATCGCCATCGCGCTGTACTCGGTGATCGTGTGGGCGCACCACATGTACGCCACCGGCGCGGTGCTGCTGCTGTTCTTCTCGGCCAGCACGTTCATCATCGCGATCCCGACCGGCATCAAGTTCTTCAACTGGATCGGGACGATGTGGAAGGGGCAGCTGACGTTCGAGACGCCGATGCTGTTCAGCGTCGGCTTCCTGGTGACGTTCCTGTTCGGCGGCCTGTCCGGCATCCTGCTGGCCTCGCCGCCGATCGACTTCCACGTGCACGACACGTACTTCGTGGTGGCGCACTTCCACTACGTGCTGTTCGGCACGATCGTGTTCGCCACCTACGCGGGCATCTACTTCTGGTTCCCCAAGTGGACCGGGCGGATGATGGACGAGCCGCTGGGCAAGCTGCACTTCTGGCTGACGTTCCTCGGCTTCCACGGCACCTTCCTGGTCCACCACTGGCTCGGCAACCAGGGCTTCCCGCGCCGCTACGCCGACTACCTGCCCAGCGACGAGTTCACCGCGCTCAACACCGTCTCCACGGTGGCGGCGTTCGTCCTGGGGGCGTCCACGCTGCCGTTCGTCCACAACGTCTTCCGCAGCTACCGCTTCGGCGAGGTCGCGGGGCGCGACGACCCCTGGGGCTTCGGCAACTCCCTCGAATGGGCGACGTCGTGCCCGCCGCCCAGGCACAACTTCACCGAGCTGCCGCCCATCCGCAGCGAGCGCCCGGCGTTCGAGCTGCACTACCCGCACATGGTCGAGCGGATGCGCGAGGAGTCGCACTACTCGGTGACCAAGCGCCGGGGCGGGGTGGGCGTCGACCCCACCACCGAGAAGTACCTGGCCCCGACCGACCGCGACACGGGGGCCACCGGCGGGGGTGGTTGAGCGGTTCGACCTTGCCCGAACGGGTACACCGTGGACATGAGCTCGGAAGACCTGTCGGGCTACGCGCCCGCCGACGACACGACCGCGTCCGAGGACGACGGGGCCGCCCTGAGCGCCTCCGAGAGCCTCGACGAGGACCGGATCAGGAAGGACCCGCTGGAAGCGGGCATGGACCCGCCCGAGAACTGGTCGGGCGTGACCAAGTACGGCATGACGCCGTACGAGGAGTCCCACCCCAGGCCGCTCGACGACCGGCTCGCCGAGGAGCAGCCGGACGTGACGGCGGACCCGCCCGCGGGCGAACCCGCGGGCGAGCCGGTCGACCAGGCCGACGAGGACGTGGTGAGCCTCGACGCCGAGGGGGTGTCGCAGGACGGCGACGGCGCCACCCTGGAGCAGCTCGACCAGCCGGAGGAGCTGGTCAGGGCCGATCCGGACACGCTGTCGCGGGAGGACGAGATCCGGGCCGAGGCCGTGGGCCGCGGTCAGGCGGCCGACGACTACTGAGCCGTCCCTACACGCGCCCGACCCCGGCGCCCGCCGTGACCAGACCCGGCACGGCGGACGCGGGGTCGGGCGCGTACGCGTAGTAGGTGCGGGGCTCGACCACGGTGCCCAGGGTCTGCGGCACACCGGACCCGACGTAGAGGTTGCCGCGCTCGACCACCCGCCCCGGGCCGCTCTTGTCGTAACCGGACAGGACCGGGCGGGCCACGTTCTCGAAGTAGTTGTTCTCCACCAGCACGCCCGCGTCCTCGGTGGAGGCCACCCCGTAGAGCGCGTTGCCCCGGTAGTAGTTGTTGTAGACGTGCACGGGCTCGCCGAACCGCACGCGCGGGTGGCGCTGGTCGGTGCGGTCGAAGAAGTTGTGGTGGTAGGTGACGCGCAGCTTGCCCCGGTCGGCGGTGTAGCTGTCGGAGTGGCCGAGCAGCGCCGCCTTGCTGTGGTCGTGGAAGTGGTTCCACGACACGGTGACGTAGTCGGACTCCCGCTTGACGTCCAGCAGCCCGTCGTAGCCGTCGGACAGGTCGCAGTGGTCGATCCACACGTGGTGGGCCTTGTTGGTGACGCTGATCGAGTCGTCCGAGGCGCCGGTGAACCGCAGGTTGCGGATGATCACGTTGTTGCCCGGTCGGGTGGTGGAGCCCAGTTGCAGGCCGCCGCCGGTGATCTCGGCGGTGGAGCCGACGCCGATGATCGTCTTGTTGGCCACCACGGTGATCATGTCGTCCACGGAGAGCCGCCCGGACACGGAGATCACGTACGGCTCCTTGCGGCCCACGTAGTCGGCCAGCGCGTCACCGGAGGTCACGGTGACGGCCTGGCCGCCCGCGCCGCCGGTGGTGCCGTTCTGGCCCAGGGCGTTGACCGAGGCGAAGCCGTCGGCGGTGGCGAGGACCGACGGGTGTGCCGACGCCGACGGGTGGGCGAGCGCCGACGGGTGGGCCAGCGCGGTGCGGGGGAGTGCTGCCGCGGCGGCGGCGAGCGCGGTGCCGGCGAGCAGGTGCCGGCGGTTCAGCGGGCTCATGGTCGTCCCTCTCAGATCCGGCCCACGCCGGCGCCGGCGGGCACCGTGCTCGGCAGGCTCGCGGGGTTGTCGGGCGTGTAGGAGTAGTAGGTGCGGGGCTCCACGACGGTGCCCGCGGTCTGCGGGGTGCCGGAGTTGGCGTAGACGTTGCCGCGCTCGACGACGCGGCCGGGGCCGCTCTCGTCGTAGCCCACGTAGATCGGGTGCGGCACGTTCTGGAAGTAGTTCGCCTCGACCAGCACGCCCGCGTTCTCGGTGGACGCCACGCCGTAGAGGGTGTTGTCGCGGAAGTAGTTGTTGTAGACGTGGATCGGTTCGCCGAAGCGCACGCGCGGGTGGCGCTGCGCGGTGCGGTCGAAGTAGTTGTGGTGGAACGTGGTGCGCAGCTTGCCGGTGTCCGGGCCCGCGTTGGAGTCGGAGTGGCCCAGCAGCGCGGTCTTGCTGTGGTCGTGGAAGTGGCACCACGACACGGTGATCAGGTCCGCGCCGCGCACGATGTCGATCAGGCCGTCCTGGCCGCCGCTGAGGTCGCAGTGGTCGATCCAGATGTGGTGCGAGGACTGCTGGATGCTGATCGCGTCGTCGTCCGCGCCGGAGAACTTCAGGTTCCGGATGATCACGTTCTGCCGGCGGTACATGTCCAGCCCGCCGCCCTGGATCTCCGCGCCGGGCAGGCCGATGACGGTCTTGTTGGACCGCAGGGCGTGCTTGCTGCTGAACCGCATGATCCCGTCGACCTGGATGACGTACGGCTCGTTGCGGTCGCAGTAGTCGAGGAACGACTCGGTGTCCCGCACGGTCACGACCGGTCCGCCGACACCGCCGGTGGTGCCGTTCTGGCCGAGCAGGTTCGTGCCCGCGAAGCCGTCGGCGGTGGCGAACGGCGCGGCCCACACCGGGGTGGTGGTGGTCGCGGGGCGCGCGGCCCCGGCGGAGGCCGGTCGGGCGGCGACGGCGGTCAGGGCGGTGGCGGCGGCGCCCGCGAGGAGGCCGCGCCTGCTGATGGGGCTCATGGCCGGTCCTCTCAGATCCTGCCGACGCCCGCGCCGGCGGGCACGACGGTGGGCACCTCGGCGGCGCGGTGCAGGGTGTAGGCGTAGTAGGTGCGGGGCTCCACGACGGTGCCGCGGGTCTCGATCTCGTGGTTGCAGTCGACGAGGATGTTGTCGCGCTGCACCATGCGGCCCAGGTCGCCGCTGAAGTCGACCCGGCCGGGGTTGTTGACGCTGTAGAAGTAGTTGCCCTCCAGCACCACGCCCGCGTTCATCGCCGAGGCCACGCCGTAGCTGTTGTCGCGGTAGTAGTTGTTGTAGACGTGCACCGACTCGCCGAACCGGACGCGGGGGTTGCGCTGGTCGGAGCCGTCGAAGTAGTTGTGGTGGTAGGTCACCCGCAGGCGGCCGACGTCCTGGGCCGCGTTGTCGTCGTCGTGGCCGAGCAGGAGCGTTTTGTCGTGGTCGTGGAACCTGTTCCAGGAGACCGTGACGAAATCCGATCCGCGCTTGATGTCGACCGCGCCGTCGTCGCCGTTGGAGAAGTCGTTGTGGTCGATCCAGATGTGGTGGCTGAACATCTGCACGTTGATCAGGTCGTCGGTCGCGCCGGTGATCGACAGGTTGCGGATGATGATGTTGTGCACGGCGTTCGCGGGCGGGCCGGTGACGTCGTCGTCGACCGGCAGGCCGATGTCGAGGCCGCCGCCGGAGAGCCTCGCGTCGCTGCCCAGACCGATGATCGTCTTGTCCGAGGCCACCGGGTGCATCCCGTCGGTGGTGCCCGTCGGTAACGTGATCGTGCCCCTGACCTGCACGGTCAATGGTTCGGGGCGCTTGATGTAGTCGAGGAACTGCGCCGTGGTGGTCGCCGTGACGGTCGCTCCGCCCGCACCGCCGGTGGTGCCGTTCTGGCCCAGGGCGTTGACGGACGCGAAGCCGTCCGCCGGGCCCGCGGCGAGCGCGGGAGCCGGGGCGACGACGGTCGCGCCGAGGACGGCCAAGACGGGCAGGGCGCGCTTCAACGCCGGTGTTGTGCGCATGGTTGTCCTTTACCGAAAGGAATTCCAGGGGTCCGGGAAAAAGGCTTTCCCTTCCGCACCGTAAGCGGTCGTTTTCAGCGTGTCAACGGTTCGCCGGGGTTCACGTATGTGAGCTGGGGAATTCACATACGTGAGCTTGTTCGACGGATTCGATTGTGCGTTCGCGACGCGTTCGACGGGCCCGTTCGACGGCCGCGTCACCGGCTGGAGGAGCGCACCACCAGCTTCGTCGGCAGGAACGCGGGCGGCGGCGTCGCGCCGTCGTGGACCATGGTCAGCACGGCGCGCGCGGCGGCCACCCCGATGCCGGCCTTGTCCTGCGCGAGGGTGGTCAGCGGCGGGTCGACCAGCGCGGCCAGCTCGATGTCGTCGAACCCGACCACGGCCACGTCCTCGGGCACCCGCAGCCCGGCGTGGCGGGCGGCGAGCAGTGCGCCCACGGCCATCTCGTCGCTCGCGCAGAACACCGCCGTCGGCGGTTCGGGCAGGGCGATCAGCGACCGCATCGCCGCCTGGCCACTGGGGCGGTAGAAGTCGCCCTCCGCGACGTGGTCGTCCGGCACCCCCAGCCCGGCCTCGGCCATCGCGGCGCGGAACCCGGCGAGCCGGTCCGCGGCCGGCCGGTTGGCGCGCGGCCCGGTGATGGTGGCGATCCGGCGGTGCCCGGCGGCGACCAGGTGCCGCACGGCCAGGTGCGCGCCGCCGACGTTGTCGGAGGTGACGAAGGTGGCGCGCGGCCCCTCCACGGCCACGTCGACCGCGACGCACGGCAGCCCGGACTGGGCGAACGCGGCGAACGCGGGCGCGTCGGACCCGCTGTCGATGAGCACCAGCCCGCCCAGGCTGTGCCGGCGGGTCATGTTCACGTAGGCGACCGGGTCGGCCAGCGACGCGCCGACCGCGCGCAGCGCCGCCGACCCGCTGGTGGCCAGCATCAGCAGGTGGTAGCCGTGCGCGCTGAGCGCGGACTTCAGGCCGATCAGCAGCTCCTGGAGGTACGGGTGCCGCCAGCCGGGACGCCGGTGGTCGGTGTCCCACACCAGGCCGATCAGCCCGGACTTCTTGGTGGCCAGCGCGCGGGCCGACTCGTTGGGGCGGTAGTCCAGCTCGCGGGCCACCCGCTCGACCACTTCGCGCTTTTCCTTGCTCACCGTCAGGGGCTGGTTGAAAACACGTGAAACGGTCGCCACGGACACGCCGCACAGCTGGGCGATCTCACGGATCGTGGTCATCTCCCGCCCTTTCTTTGTAACCGCTTACAGACCCTCGGGGAGCCGCGCCTGACCAGCCTGGACACCGTACCACCTGCGAAAACGCCGAGCGCCTGAAACGGTCAGGTTATCGCTTCGTTACTTGACGGTGTCGTGGGGCGGGGCTGTCATGTACTGCACACCGGCCGGGTGGACGATCCCGGTCGAATTCGCCGGAAACCCCCGGATCGACCCTACGCGTGTCCGGCGTGCACGAAAAACGGAAAGGGAACCTCGAAATGAGACGAGCCGGGACCCTGGTGGGCGTCGGCCTGCTGGCCGCATCACTGGTGACGGCCTGCGGAGGCGGGGCGGGCGACGGCAAGACGCGGATCACCGTCGGCCTCTTCGGCAACTTCGGCTACCAGCAGCTGTTCGAGGAGTACGAGAAGGCGCACCCGGACGTCGACATCACCGACCGCACCGCCTCCTACTCCGACCACCACAAGAACCTCGCCGCCCACCTGGCCACCAACAACGGCGCGGCCGACGTCGAGGCCATCGACTCCGGCTACATCAACCAGTTCAAGGCCACCCCGGACCGGTTCGTCCAGCTGCCCGACACGCTCAAGGACCGCTGGCTGGACTGGAAGTGGGCGGCGTCGCTGTCCAAGGACGGCAAGCAGATCGGCTACGGCACCGACATCGGCGGCCTGGCCATCTGCTACCGCCGCGACCTGCTGGAGGCCGCCGGCCTGCCCGCCGACCGCGACGCCGTCTCGGCGCTGTGGCCGGACTGGGAGTCCTTCATGGCCAAGGGCCGCGAGTTCCAGGCGAGGGCGCCGCAGGGCACCAAGTGGTTCGACGGCGGCCCGTCGCTGCTCAACGCCATCGTCGGCCAGGCCCCGACCGGCTACTACGACAAGGACGACAAGATCGTCGTCGGCGACAACGAGGACATCAAGAACGGCTGGAACCTCGTCGCGCAGGGCGTCGCCGACGGCCTGTCCGCGGGCCTGCTCTACAGCACGCCGCAGTGGAACACCGGCTTCAAGCAGAGCCAGTTCGCCACCGTGATCTGCCCCGCCTGGCAGATGGCCAAGATCAAGGACCAGGCGCCGGAGACCTCCGGCAAGTGGGACCTCGCCACCGTGCCCGGCGGCGGCGGCAACTGGGGCGGCTCCTACCTGACCGTGCCCAAGCAGGGCAAGAACACCGACAAGGCCCTGGCGCTGGCCGAGTGGCTGACCGCGCCCGAGCAGCAGGCCAAGGTGTTCGCCAGCAACAACCTGCTGCCCTCCACCACGAAGGCGCTCAGCGAGCAGTCCGTGGGCCAGTACAGCGACCCGTTCTTCAACAACGCCCCGGTCGGCGCCGTGTTCACCGCCGCCGCCCGCGCCCTCAAGCCCCAGTACCAGGGCCCGAAGGCCGGCGACATCCAGACCGAGCTGGGCAACGCCATGCAGCGCGTCGAGCAGGGCAAGCAGAGCGCCGACGAGTCCTGGCAGCAGTTCGTCACCGACGCGAAGAAGCTCGAAGGCTGACATGGCGAAGCCGGACTGGCGGGAACGCCGCCACCGCTGGGACACCCGGTACGCGCCGTACGCCTACATCGCGCCGTACTTCCTGCTGTTCGCGGTGTTCGGGCTGTTCCCGCTGCTCTACACCGCCTGGGTGTCGATGCAGGACCGCAACCTGCTCGACGGCGACTCGGCGACGTTCATCGGGCTGGACAACTACGTCCAGCTGCTGACCGCGGACCCGTACTTCTGGAACGCGATGGGCAACACGCTCAGCCTGTGGCTGTTCACCACCGTTCCGCAGATCCTGTTCGCGCTCGGCATCGCGCAGCTGCTCAACCGGCGGCTGCGCGGCCGGACGTTCTTCCGGATGGGCGTGCTGCTGCCGAACATCACCTCGGTGGCGGCGGTGACGATCATCTTCGCCCAGCTGTTCGGCCGCGACTTCGGCCTGATCAACTGGGGGCTGGAGCTGTTCGGTGCCGGCCGGGTCGACTGGCAGGCCGGCACCGGCTCCTCGCACACCGCCATCGCCGCGATGGTGGTGTGGCGCTGGACCGGCTACCACGCGCTGATCTTCCTGGCGTCCATGCAGGCCATCCCGTCGAGCGTGTACGAGGCGGCCCGGCTGGACGGCGCGAACGCGTGGCAGCAGTTCTGGCGCATCACCGTGCCCATGCTCCGCCCGCAGATCATCTTCTCCACGGTGATCGCCACCGCGGGCAACATGCGGCTGCTGGCCGAACCGCTGCTGTTCAACCCGGGCGCCGCCGCGGCGACCGGCGGGTCGGACCGGCAGTTCCAGACCGCCGCGCTCTACCTCTACGAGCAGGGCTTCGCGAAGTTCGACTTCGGCTACGCCTCGGCCATCGCCTGGCTGCTGCTGGTCGCCACGATCGCCATCACGGGCCTGAGCTACCTCGCCGCGCGCCGCATCCGCACCGACTGAAAGGCGACGACCCATGACCAGCCTGCTCGACCGGCCGGCCCCGGTCGCACCACCGCCCGCCAGGCGCAAGCGCGCGGTGCGGCTGCCCGGACCGTGGACCTACGCGGCGCTCATCGCGGTGATCGCCGGGTCCGCGTTCCCGGTGTACTGGTCGCTCGTGGTGTCCTCCCAGACACCCGACAAGGTCGACAGCGTGCCGCCGGTGCTGGTGCCCGGCGGCAACCTGTTCGCCAACATCGCCCGCGTGTTCGACCAGTCCGACTTCGCCCTGGCGCTGTGGAACTCCATCGTGGTCTCCGGGACGATCACGCTGTCCGTGGTGTTCTTCTCCACGCTCGCCGGCTTCGCCTTCGCCAAGCTCCGCTTCCGCGGCCGCTCGGCGCTGATGCTGCTGGTGGTCGCCACCCAGGCCGTGCCGACGGAGCTCGGCGTCATCCCGCTCTACATGATGATGAGCGATTTCGGCTGGGCGGGGGAGATCCACGCGGTCATCGTGCCCGGCCTGGTCACCGCGTTCGGCGTGTTCTTCATGCGCCAGTACTTCGAGCGGGCCGTGCCCGACGAGCTGCTGGAGGCCGGCCGGATGGACGGGTGCAGCTCGATCCGCCTGTACTGGCACGTCGTGCTGCCCGCCGCCCGCCCGGCCGCCGCCGTCCTCGGCCTGTTCACGTTCATGCAGGCGTGGAACGACTTCTTCTGGCCGCTGGTGGTGCTCACCCCGGAGAACCCCACCGTGCAGACCGCGCTGTCCACCCTGGCCAGCGGGTACACCACCGACTACACACTCGTGCTCACCGCGGCGACGATCGGCACCCTGCCGGTGCTCGCGGTGTTCCTCCTGTTCGGCCGGCAGATCGTCGGCGGGATCATGCAAGGAGCGCTGAAAGGCTGATGACCGACTTCCCCCGAGGGTTCCGCTGGGGCGTCGCCACTTCCTCGTACCAGATCGAGGGAGCGGCGGACGCCGACGGGAGAGGACCGTCCATCTGGGACGCGTTCGCCGAGGTGCCCGGCGCCGTGGCGGGCGGCGACACCGGCGCCGTGGCGTGCGACCACTACCACCGGATGCCCGAGGACGTGGCGCTGCTCGGCGAGCTGGGCGTGGACGCCTACCGCTTCTCGGTGTCCTGGTCGCGGGTGCTGCCCACCGGCGCGGGCGCCGTCGAGCCGCGCGGCCTGGACTTCTACTCCCGGCTCGTCGACGGGCTGCTCGCGCGCGGCATCGAGCCGTTCCTCACCCTCTACCACTGGGACCTGCCGCAGGCCCTGGAGGAGCTGGGCGGCTGGCGCTCCCGCGACACCGCGCTGAGGTTCGCCGACTACGCCCTCGTCGTGCAGGACGCGCTGGGCGACCGGGTGTCGAAGTGGACGACGTTCAACGAGCCGTACGTGTCCTCGATCGTCGGCTACGGCGAGGGCAGGCACGCGCCCGGCGCCCGGGAGGGCCACGGCTCGCTCGCCGCCGCCCACCACCTGCTGGTCGCCCACGGCCTCGCCGTGCGGGCGCTGCGCGAGACCAAGCCCGATCACGAGTTCGGCATCGTGCTCAACCAGTCCCCGTCGGTGCCGGTCACCGACTCGGACGCCGACGTGGCCGCCGCCCGCCGGCACGACCTGCTGCTGCGCCGCCAGTTCACCGACCCGCTCTTCGGCGGGAAGTACCCGGAGGACTACGCGGAGACCTTCGCCGGGGTCACCGACGCCTCCTTCCGCCTCGACGGCGACCTGGAGCTGATCGGGCAGCCGCTGGACTACGTGGGCATCAACTACTACTACCGGCAGCACGTGGCCGACGCGCCGCACCGCGACCCGGACCCGGCCACCCGCACGTCCATCGACATCGGCATCGACACCACGCGGCTGCCCGACGTGCCGCGCACCGCGATGAACTGGCCCGTCGAACCGCACGGCCTCACCGACACCCTCGTCGGGCTCAAGGAGCGCTACCCGGCCCTGCCGCCGGTGTACGTCACCGAGAACGGGTGCGTGTACCCCGACAACCCCGGCTTCGTCGACCAGGAGCGCATCGAGTTCCTGCGCTCCCACCTCGCCGCGGCCCGCGACGCGGCCGACGCGGGCGTGGACCTGCGCGGCTACTTCGTGTGGTCGTTCCTGGACAACTTCGAGTGGGCGCACGGCTACAAGCCCCGCTTCGGGCTGGTCCACGTGGACTACGAGACCCTCGTCCGCACCCCGCGCGCGAGCTTCCACTGGTACCGCGACCTGGTCGCCGGGCAGCGGGCCGCGCAGGCCGCCACCGGGTGACCCGCGAGCCACCGCCGTGCGGGTGCCGACCCGTGCGGCGGTGGCGCCGGAGGGCTGTGGCGCCGGGCGGCTGTGGCGTCGGGCGGCGGTGGCGTCGGGAGGACTAGGGCCACGGGTTCGCCGTGCACGCCTTCCCGTCCGCCACGACCGCCACGCCCTGGTCGGTGCCGTGGACGATCGCCGCCAGCTCGTCGTTCGCGGTGCTCAGCGTCTGCTGCATCATCAGCGGCGCCGGGCCGCCGTCGACCGGGCACACCTCGTGCCCGAGCCCCAGGAAGTGCCCGACCTCGTGGTTGACCGCGTAGAACCGGTAGGCCCGCAGGTCGCGGCCGAACGCGTGCGCGCCCCGGAACCAGCGCGCCGCGCTCAGGTACACCACCGACCCGGACCGGCACGACGTGTCGTAGGGCAGCTCGAACCCGCACCGGGCGCGCGCCGTGGCCTGCGAGGTCAGCCGGACCGTCAGCGCGGGCTCGCCGCTGTCGACCCGGCGGAAGGCGTGCCCGCGCCCCCGCCACCCGCGCGGGTGCAGCAGCGCCAGGTCGACCACGGCGGCGAACGAGTCGTCGCCGTGCGGCAGCTCCACCCCGTCCTCGACCTCCACCGAGTACTCGACGCCGCCCGCCGGGCCCAGCGTGCCCGGCACGACGCGGAACGTGTCCGCGCCCCGCTGCGGGAACGGCGGGCCGCCCGGCAGGTCGGCGTCGGTGGTGCGCAGCGCGTCGACCCGCGCGGTGTCCACCAGGGTGCCCGACGTCGGCCGCGTCGGCTTGGGCACCACCCCCGCGCTGGGCCACTCGACCCTGGTGGTCCGCGACGCCGCGCCGGCGTCCAGCACCGCCAGCGTCGCGACGGCCAGGCACAACCCGGTCACGTAGGGCAGCAGCGGCAGCGGCCTCATGCGGGCGCCAACCCCGCCGCGTCGTACCTGCACGCCGCGTTCCACAGCAGGAACGACGGCACGCCCGCGTCCCGCGACGCCGTCACCTGCGCCTGCACCTCGCCCGGCCCGTAGTGGTGGCCCAGGGAGAACGCCTGCAACCAGGGGACCACCGACGCCCCCGTGCCCCCGGTCAGCCGCACGAAGTCCGCGACCGACGCCTTGACGATCTCGTAGGGCTGGGCGTTCGGGTTGGCCACCCCGTACTCGCCGGGGCCCCAGTGCGACGGGTAGACCATCGGCGCGACGTAGTCGACGTGCTTCGCGATGACCGGGATGTCCTGCGCGATGTCGGTGCCGCTGTGCGCGGCGATGCCGAACACCGACGCGCCCAGGTAGGCGCCCAGCGGGCGCAGCACCTCGCGGTTGTCCCGCAGGAAGTCCGCTATCGACTGCTCGGGCGTGGTGGTCAGGCCGGGGAACGACATCTGGCCCAGCGGGCCGTCCGGCCGGCGCACGTAGTCGTAGAGGACGTCGTCGAAGCCCAGCTCGGCGGCCTCCTTCGCGATGGCCGTGTTGTAGTCGCGCACCTCGGCGTTGGCGAAGTTGGTGAACGCGTACTCGCCGTAGTGCGCCGACCAGGGCGCGCCGGAGGTGTTCTGGGCGACGCGGTCGCGCGCCCCGGACTCCCACGACGCCTTGCCGAGCACCGGGTCGCGGAACGCCACCAGCCGGCCGACCACGCGCAGGCCCAGGCCGTGCAGCTCGTCGAGCACCGCGCGGGCGTCGTAGTAGTTCTTGTTCGCGCCCACCTGCCGGGCCAGCGGCACCTGCGAGTCGTACCCGATCTCGCCGCTCTCGTCCTTCACGTCGAGCTGCACGGTGTCGATGCGCTTCTCGCGGGCCAGCGCCAGCACCGGTTCGCGCAGGTCGGCCGACGCCCACGCCAGCGCGCTCATGTGCACCGCGCGCATACCGGGGTGGGTCACCGTCACCGGCACGTCCGCGCTCCGCGTGTTGCCCGCCGCGTCACCCGCCTCGACCCGCACGGTCGCGGGCACCGCCGCCAGCGACGCCTCGAACCGGCCGTCGCGCACCGGCACCCGCTGGTCGCCGACCAGCACCGTCTCCGCGCCGTCCGCCGCGCCCTTCACCACCACCGGGCCGCGCGGCGAGGACGCCTCCACCGAGTCCACGGTCAGCGCCGGCGGCGTGCCGTCCACGGTGAAGGCGTGCTCCACCGCCGCGTCGGGCATCCACGGCAGCGGGTTCGCCGCCCGCACCTCCAGGGTGTGCTCACCCTCGGCCAACTCCACCCCGGTCAGCGTCATGCGCCCATCGGCCCGCTGGAGCTCGACCGGCTTCCCGTCCACCTGCACGGTGACACGATCGAGCCCACCGGGGTCCGCGGTCGTGATGGACACGCGCTCGACACCCGAAGGAGTGAGAACCGACCCGTCGGCCAGGTCGGCCACCGCGAGACCCGCGCCGCGGCCTTGCACGATCGTGGTGACGACGCCCGCCACCAGCAGCAGGACCACCACGCCGACCGCCGGTATGAGGACTCGCTTCATCTTGCGGGGCGTCTCGGGCATCGATGCGGCTCCGATCTCGGCACGACTGGGACCACCTGCGACTTACCGGTCCGGCCAAGATCAAACCGAAGGTCATCCGATGGTGTGATCACCCGTCCGCGCTGGTCCGATCGGCGCAACCATCGTGGTGTGAACACGTCGTCCAAGAGGGTCGCGCTCGCCCTCGTCGCCGCCCTGTGCGCCGCCTGCGGGCAGGACCCGGCCCAGGCGCCCGCGCAGCTCGCCCCCGCCCCGTCCGCCGAACCGACCGCCCGGACCCCGTCGTCCGCCGCGCCCCCGCCCGACCCCGCCTCGGTCGGCGCCAACGAGCTGGGCCAGGTGCCGGTGCTGATGTACCACCGGCTCACCGACCAGCCCACCTCCGTCTACGACCGCACCCCGGCGGCGTACCGGGCCGAGCTGGAGCGGCTGGCCGCCGAGGACTACGTGCCGGTCACCACCACCGAGTACGCCACCGGGCGGATCGACCTCCCGGCCGGCAAGCACCCCGTCGTGCTGACCTTCGACGACGGCGACCCCACCCAGTTCGCGCTCGGCCCGGACGGACAGCCCGCCCCCGGCACCGCGGTCGCGATCCTGCTCGACGTCGCCGCCCGCAACCCCGGCTTCCGCCCCGTCGCGAGCCTCTACGTCAACGCCGCCCCGTTCGGCTCGACCGACGGCGGCGGCGTCCTGCCCTGGCTGCGCGACCACGGCTTCGAGATCGGCAACCACACCCAGACCCACACCAACCTGGCCGGCGCCGACGACGCCGGCGTGCAGCAGGCCATCGCCCTGGGCCAGCGCGAGATCCAGCGCGCCGTGCCCGGCCTCGCCGTGACCAGCCTCGCCCTGCCCTTCGGCGCCGAACCCGCGAACGCCGCCCTGGCCGCGCGCGGCGCCTTCGACGGCGCGTCCTACGACCACGCCTGCGTGCTGCTGGTCGGCTCGAACCCGGCCCCGTCGCCCTTCGCCGCCGACTTCGACCCCCTGGCCACCCCGCGCATCAGGTCCCAGGACGCCGCCGGCCAGGAAGCCGAGTACGGCTCGACAGCCTGGCTCGACAAGCTGGCCGCCGCCCCCGCCTCGCGCTACACCTCGGACGGCGACCCGAACCGCATCGCCCACCCCGCCGCCGCCGGCCCCCCGGCCGCCCACCACGCCGCCCGCGCCCACGCCTACTGACCCGAGAGCCCAACCCCCAGCCCCCGAGAGTCCAACGCTCAGGCCCGGCGAGTCCTACGCTCAGGCCCGGTGAGTCCTACGCTCAGGACCGGTGAGTCCTGCGCTCGCGACCCATGAGTCCTGCGTTCAGGCGTGCGCCCGCGCCTGGTTGCGCAACGCCACCGCCGCGCGCTCCAACGCGCCCAGCACGCCCGGCGGCAGCTCGTGGTGCCTGCCCACGACCTCCTGGAGCATCACCTGCATCGGCGCGGACTCCTCCGCCTCCGCCACCGCGAGCACCTTGAACGCCGTGCCCGGCGGGAACACCACCCGCTCCTGCACCAGGCTGCCGAACGAGTCCACCACCGACACCCGCCGCCCCGTCACCGACCACAGCAGGAACTCCACCCGCCCGTCGACCGGCACCGTCGGCCCCGCCACCGTGCTCAGCACCCCGTGCTCCACCAGCACGTCACCCGTCCGGTACTGCCGCGCCTCACCCCAGCACACCGTCACACCCTGGTGCGCCGGCAGCCGCCGCAACCCCGACACCACGCCCGCCGCGTACGGCCACAACCTGCCCAGCCGACCCAGCCGCAACGCCTCGGTGACGATCTCCTCGTCCTGCTGGAGGCACGCCGACACCGCCGCCAGGTCCGTCACCACCGCCTCGAACGCCTCCGCGTCCTCCGGCCGCTCCGCGATGTGCCGGCACGCCACCGCCGCGTGCTCCCCGTACCGCTCGCCCAGCATCCGGCGCAACGCGTCCCGCTCCTGCTCGGTGCTGCGGTGGTCCGGCGGCACGACCTCGTCGCCCTGCCGCTCGCCCCACACCGGCGCGGGCGAGTCGCCCAGCGGGCCGTCCACGCTCAGCGGCACCGGCTCGTCCGGCACCACCGGCGCCGGCTCCTCCTCGGCCACCGGCGGCCGGGGCAGCGGCGTCGGGTCGCAGAACACCACCCTCAGCAGCCGGCGCACCTCCGGCTCCAACCGCTCCACCAGCGACGCGCCCGCCACCGCCACCGCGCCCGCCGTCGTGCGCCCCGGCGTGCCGACCGTCAACCGCGCCCACTCCGGGTCCACCGGCAACGCCCGCACCTCGGCGCTGATGTCCTCCGCGTCGCGCACCCACAACCCCGACGGCACGACCTCCAGGTACACCCCGCCACCCAGGTCGAACACCCCCGGGCCGCGCTCCACCAGCCCCGGCACCGGCGGCCGGTAGCCCGCCACCACCGGCTGGCCGCCCGGCGCGTACCGCACCTCCGTCACGTACGGCCGCCACGTCTGCTGCCCGCGCGGGTTCACCGCCACCACCGCCGCGCCGGTCCGCAGCGCACCCACCGGCAGGCCCGTGTAGAGCGACACCGGCTCGCCCAGCTCGTCGGCCACCGCCTGACCCTGGTGGTCGCCGCCGTACCAGACCAGCCGCACCCGCGACCGCGCCGCCGCCGACAACCCGCCCAGCAGCCGGCACACCTCCTCGGTCGGGATCGGCGGCTGACCCGGACCGCCCACCACGACCGTCAGCACGTTGTCCCGGCACGGCAGCCCCACCACGGACCGCGCGTCCGGCGAGGCGAGGTCGAACGGCGCGCGCTGCGCCCGCAGCCACAACCCCGCCGGGATCGGCTCCGACACCCCCACCTCGCCCGTCGGCCACGGCGCGTTCGGGTCCACCGCCTCCCACTGCGGCACCGGGAACCGCCTGCCCATCGGCACCGGCGACGCGCCCGGCAGGAACCGCAGCCAGCACCCGTACCCGCCCGCACCCGCCACGAACGCCGCGCCCGGCACCGTCGTCACCGCGCCGTCCGGCGCCACCACCTCAGCCTGGAGCTGCTCGGCCAGCCACTGCGCGGGCGCCGTCGGGCGCATCGACCCCGAGTGCGACGACATCAACCGCACCGGGCCCCGTCCCTGCAGCGCCGCCGCCACCGCCGGCCAGAACCCCGCCTCGTCACCGTGCGGCGGGTCGACCACGACCACCGTCCGCCCCCGGTCCACCGGCAGGCCACGACCCAGCGCCACCGCCTGCTGGCTCGCCCCGCCGGGCGGACCCACCACCAGCGCCGCGCCCGAGAACACCGCCGAGAACTGCGCGGGCGGCGGGGGAGGGGGTGTGCTCACGGCCGCCACCGGCTCGAACTCCGGTTCGACGACCTGCTCCACCGGCGGGGTCGTCTCCTTCGGCGCGGCACGTCGGAACATTCGGGCGCCCTCCAGGCGTTACTCGACCGAGACCCGCACCCTACCCGGAACGGGTGAAGCCGCCCGTGGCAGCTCGCCCAGTGTGCTCGTCCACAGTGGACCCCCGTCTCGACCGGGAGTGACGTGCACCACTCGCACCGCGTCACGAACCGCCCACGCCACGTACCCGAACAGGCATTCGAACACCGATTCGAACACCGAACCGCGCTTTTCCCCGTCGGTCGGCCGAACAATGTCGGACCAGGCGGTTACCCTCCACTACCGTGAACCGCTCCACGCACGCCACGACCTGGGGAGAACGACCCGGTGACCGCTGAGATCCTGTACGGGGCCGACGACCTGACCCACCTCGAAGGTCTGGAAGCGGTTCGCAAGCGGCCCGGCATGTACATCGGCTCCACCGACAGCAGGGGCATCAACCACCTGTTCACCGAGGTGGTCGACAACTCCACGGACGAGGGAGTCGCCGGTCACGCCACCAAGATCGTCGTCACCCTCCACCAGGACGGCAGCGTCCAGGTCGACGACGACGGCCGCGGCATCCCCACCGGCACCCACGCCAAGTCCGGCCTCTCCGGCGTCGAACTCGTCCTCACCCGCCTGCACGCCGGCGGCAAGTTCGGCGGCTCCGGCTACAAGACCTCCGGCGGCCTGCACGGCGTCGGCGCCTCCGCCGTCAACGCCCTCTCGCTCCGCTACGACGTCGTCGTCCGCCGCGAGGGCAAGACCCACGAGATGTCCTTCGCCCACGGCGTCCCCGGCGTCTTCGACGGCCCCGGCCCCGACGCGGCCTTCACCCGCGAATCCGGCCTCCGCGTCACCGGCCGCACGAGGAAGACCGGCACGTCCACCCGCTACTGGTACGACGCCCGCTACTTCGAGAACGGCGCGAAGCTCGACGTCGACGCCGTCCGCACCAAGCTCCGCAACACCGCGTTCCTCGTCCCCGGCGTCACCTACGTGCTGCACGACCACACCGGCGAGACCAAGACCGAGGAGACGTTCCACTTCCCCGGCGGCCTCGCCGACATGGTCGACTTCCTCGCACCCGCCAACGACAAGCCCGTCTCCGGCACCCTGCTCATCACCGGCACCGGCGTCTACCACGAGAACGCCGCCGACGAGAACGGCGTCATGCGCTCCAAGGTCGAGCGCCACGCCGAGGTCGAGATCGCCCTGCGCTGGGGCACCGGCTACGAACGCACCGTCGAGTGCTTCACCAACACCATCCGCAACGTCCACGGCGGCACCCACCGCCGCGGCTTCGAGCGCGCCGTCCTCAAGGCCGTGCAGGAGGCCATCGGCAAGACCCGCGGCCTCCTCAAGCCCAAGGAGGACCCGCCCACCCTCGACGACGTGCTGGAGGGCATGACCGCCGTCGTCCACGTGCGCATCCCCGAACCCCAGTTCACGTCCCAGACCAAGGACGAGCTCTCCACCGCCGGCATCACCCGCGTCGCCCTCGGCATCGTCGAGAAGCACCTCAAGGCGTGGACCGAGGACCGCCGCACCAAGGGCGAGGCCAAGATCGTCCTCCAGAAGGTCGTCGACGCCTCCCGGGTCCGCCTCACCCAGAAGCAGCAAAAGGACGCCGCGCGCCGCAAGACCGCCCTCGAAGGCGCCGCGATGCCGCCCAAGCTCGTCGACTGCCGCACCACAGGTGTTTCGCGAAGCGAACTATTCCTGGTGGAAGGCGACAGCGCCCTCGGCTCGGCCCGCATGGCCCGCGTCTCCGAGTACCAGGCCCTGCTGCCGCTGCGCGGCAAGATCCTCAACGTGCAGAAGGCCAGCCTCGCCGACACCCTGCGCAACGCCGAGATCGCCTCCATCGTCCAGGTCCTCGGCGCCGGCACCGGCCGCACCTTCGACCTGACGACCATGCGCTACGGCCGCGTCATCCTCATGGCCGACGCGGACGTCGACGGCTCGCACATCCGCACCCTGCTCATCACGCTGTTCGCCAAGTACATGCGGCCCGTGATCGAGGACGGCCGGCTCTACGCCGCCATGCCCCCGCTGCACAAGGTGATGACGAAGGGCCGCAACCCGGAGACCCACTTCACCTTCAGCCAGCGCGAGATGGAGCAGAAGGTCGCCCGGCTGGAGAAGGCGGGCAAGACCGTCGTCAAGCCGGTGCCCCGGTTCAAGGGCCTCGGCGAGATGGACGCCGACGAGCTGTGGGACACCACGATGAACCCGGCCACGAGGTCGGTGCGCCGCATCACCATGCACGACGCGGAGGCCGCCGAAGCCGCGCTGGAGCTGTTGATGGGCGAGAAGGTCGAGCCGCGCCGGGCGTGGCTCGTCGAATCGGCCGCCCGGGTCGACCAGTCCGCGATCGACGTCTGAACACGAGGGAACGACCGACCATGGCACGCCGCAAGACCCCGGTGACGAGGGTCGACCCGTCCGCCTTCGACCGCGCGGGCGCGCAGGTCTTCGACAACTCCCTGACCACCGAGATCGAGGACTCGTACCTGGAGTACGCCTACTCGGTCATCCACTCCCGCGCCCTGCCCGACGCGCGCGACGGCCTCAAGCCCGTGCACCGGCGCATCCTCTTCTCGATGAACGAGCAGGGGTACCGCCCGAACAGCCCCTACGTGAAGTCGTCGCGGGTCGTGGGCGACTGCATGGGCAAGTACCACCCGCACGGCGACACGGCTATTTACGACGCGATGGTGCGGCTCGCTCAGGACTTTTCCCTGAACACGCCGTTGGTCGACGGGCACGGTAATTTTGGGAGTCCGGACGACGGACCGGCGGCGAGCCGTTACTGCGTTGTCGGCGATACGCGCATCCGTCTTGCCGACGGTTCGAGCCCGCGCATCGCCGACGTGGTCTCCCTGGCCGCCGACTCCGAGGCCGACGCCGATTTCGAGGTGTTGGACAAGGACGGGAAGGCGGTTCAGGTCGACAAGGTGTTCAACTCGGGTGTCCACCCGACCGTTCGGATGACCACCAAGTCGGGTTTCTCGCTGCGCGGTAGCGAGAACCACCTGGTCCTGTGCCTGGAAGCCCCGGTGGGGGTGCCGCTGTTCCAGTGGCGGCGACTGGACGAGCTGCAGCCGGGCGCGGTCGTGGCCGTGGCGAGGAACGCGTGGTCCCAGGTCGTTCCCACCGCGCGTGAGTACCTGCTCGGTGTCCTCGCCGGCGCATGGGTGTCGGAGGGGTTCGCGAACGAGAGGCGTGCCGGTTTCAACAACACCGACGAGCACTTCTTCGCGGAGGTGCTGCACGCCTACGACCAGGTGGTCGGCGGGCAGCGGTACGTGTCGGAGAGGCAGACCCGTCGGGATCGGAAGCTCATCCGGGAATTGGACGTCCAGGACTTCGCGGGTGGCATGGACGCTTTCCGCGCCAGCCCGCTCGCGGAGTTCATCGGCCACCAGGCGCGGGACAAGTTCGTCCCGGAATTCGTCTGGAACGGCGGTTGGGGCGTCAAGCGCGCATTCCTGATGGCCGCTTTCGAGGGTGACGGCGGCTGCCGCGAAGCGGACAACAGCTTCACGGTCCAGTACTCGACGTACAGCGCCCGGCTGGCCCGGGAGATGCAGGAACTCCTGGCCGAGTTCGGGGTCATCGCCGCCCGCCGCCCGTACACGAGGCCCAACGGCTCGGTGGAGCACCGCCTGGTGGTGTCCGGTCTGCGCAACGTCCGCGCGTTCGCGGAGCGGGTCGGCTTCCTCAGGACCAAGCAGGCGAAGCTCCAGGCGCTGCTCCGGCACTCGCCGGTGTCGCCGCACCGGCTGAGCGCCGACAGCGTGCCGTTCGTGGCCGACTACGTCCGCGGTGCGGTGGACTTCGACCGGCGGGGCAGTGGTCGGAAGTGGCTGACGAAGCACAACTTCGACCGCGTCGAGCGCTGGGAGACCGAGCGGCTGCGGATCATCGACCGGATCAAGGACACCGAGGTCCTGGCGACGATCCTGCCGATCATGGACTCGGGCTACCGGTTCGAGCCGGTGACCGAGGTGGAGGCGTGCGCACCGGCCGAGGTGTACTCGGTGCGCGTGCGCTCGGAGGACCACTCGTTCCTCGCGGGTGGGTTCGTCAACCACAACACGGAAGCCCGCATGTCGCCCGCCGCGATGTTGCTGGTCGGGGAGTTGGACGAGGAGACCGTCGACTTCCGGCCCAACTACGACGGGTCGCTCGAGGAACCGTCCGTCCTGCCCGCCGCGTTCCCGAACCTGCTGGTCAACGGCACGTCGGGGATCGCGGTCGGGATGGCGACGAACATGATCCCGCACAACCTGGGCGAGGTCGTGGCGGCGGCGCGGCACCTGGTCACGCACCCGGATGCCACGTTGGACGAGCTGATGGGGTTCATCCCCGGTCCCGACCTGCCCACGGGTGGTGTGCTGCTGGGGCTGGACGAGGTGCGCAAGGCGTACGAGACCGGTCGCGGTGTGGTGCGGATGCGGGCCAAGGTGGAGACCGGGTTGCTGGAGGGCAGCCGGGGGCGGCAGGCGATCACGATCACCGAGCTGCCGTACGGGGTGGGTCCGGAGAAGATCATCGAGAAGATCACCGACGAGGTGACCAAGTCGAAGCGGCTCACCGGGATCTCGGACGTGAAGGACCTGACCGACCGGGAGAACGGCGTCCGGGTGGTGATCGAGTGCAAGGTCGGGGTGAACCCGCAGGCGCTGCTGGCGGACCTGTACCGGCTCACGCCGATGGAGCAGTCGTTCGGCATCAACAACCTGGTGCTGGTGGACGGGCAGCCGCGGACGTTGGGGCTCAAGGCGCTGCTGGACGTGTTCCTCAAGCACCGGTACGAGGTGGTCACGCGGCGCACGCGGTACCGGCGGCGTCGGCGCGAGGACCGGTTGCACCTGGTCGAGGGCCTGTTGAAGGCGCTGCTGGACATCGACAAGGTGATCAAGCTGATCCGCGGTAGCGAGAACGCGGCGGCGGCCCGCGAGGGGTTGGTGTCGCGGTTCAAGCTGAGCGAGATCCAGGCGAACTACATCCTGGACACGCCGTTGCGCCGGTTGACCCGGTACGACTCGCTGGAGCTGGAGGCGGAGCAGGAGCGGCTGCGCGCGGAGATCGCGGAGCTGTCGAAGATCCTGGACGACCCGGCGGTGCTGCGGCGGGTGGTGTCGAAGGAGCTGGGCCAGGTCGCGAAGGACCTGGCGCAGGAGCGGCGGACGACGTTGCTGGACGGCGATCTGAAGGAGGTGCTGGCGGCGTCGAAGCCGGCCGGGCCGCTGGAGGTCGCGGACGACCCGTGCCAGGTGGTGCTGTCGGCGACGGGGCTGGTGGCGCGGACGGCGGCGGAGTCGGAGGAGTCGTCGGAGGCGCGGCGGCGCAGGGGTCGGGTGAAGCACGACGCGGTGGCGGCGACGGTGCACACGACGGCGCGCGGTCAGGTGCTGCTGGTGACGAACCGGGGTCGGGCGTTCAAGACGGACGTGCTGCCGCTGCCGGTGCTGCCGGAGCAGGGGGGCACGCTGTCGTTGAGCGGCGGCATGGCGGCGAGCGAGCTGGTGGCCCTGGACAAGGGTGAGCGGGTCGTCGGCATCGCGCCGCTGGTGGCCGGGGATTCGCCGGGGTTGGCGCTGGGCACGCGGATGGGCACGGTGAAGGTGTGCTCGCCGGAGTGGCCGGTGCGGTCGGACGAGTTCGAGGTGATCACCCTGAAGGAGGGTGACGAGGTGGTCGGCGCGTCGTGGTTGGGCGGGCCGGACGAGACGCTGGTGTTCGTGTCGTCGGAGGCGTCGCTGCTGCGGTACTCGGCGTCGCTGGTGCGGCCGCAGGGGCTCAGGGGTGGCGGCATGGCGGGCATCAACCTGGGGTCGGACGCGCACGTGGTGTTCTTCGGGGCGGTGCGGACGGACGACGACGAGCACGGTGAGCCGATGGTGGTGACGTCGTCGGGGCAGAGCGTGAAGGTGACGCCGTTCTCGGTGTACCCGGCGAAGGGCCGGGCGACGGGTGGTGTGCGGGCGCAGCGGTTCCTGAAGGGCGAGGCGGGCCTGGTGCTGGCGTGGGTGGGTCCGCGTCCGGCGGGTGCGGCGCGCAACGGGTCGCCGGTGGAGCTGCCGGAGGTGGACGAGCGGCGGGACGGGTCGGGGCACGCGCACCCGGGTCCGGACGTGGTCGGTCACCTGGTCGAGCGGGACTGAGCGGGTACCGGGCGGGTACCGGGCGGGGGGCCGGGCGGCGGCTGAGCGGGACCTGGCGGGGACCCGGGCCGGGGACGGCGGTCGGCCACAGGTGTGGACGGCCGCCGTTGCGGGCACCTCAGGGTGTGATCACCGAGAGCGAAGTGCTGGTCCCGGCCCGGTTCGGCGGCGCGGCGGACACGGCCCACGGCGGCTACACGTGCGGTCTGCTGGCCACGGCCGCCCCGATGGCGGGCACGGCGGTGGTGACGCTGGTGGCGCCCGCGCCGCTGGAGCTGCCGATGCGGCTGGAGGCGGGGCCGGACCAGGCGGTGCTGGTGTTCGGCGAGGAGGTGGTCGCGACGATGACGACCACGGCCGAGACGATCCCGCCGGCGCCGCCGGTGAGCGGGCTGGAGGCGGACCGGGCGGTGGAGGAGTTCCTCGGCCGGGAGGGGCACCCGTTCCCGTCGTGCTTCGTGTGCGGGCCGGAGAGCGTGGACGGCCTGCTGCTGGCGCCGGGGCCGGTGGGGCCGAACGCGGTGGCGTGCCCGTGGGTGCCGGTGGAGAACTCGCCGGAGGTGGTGTGGGCGGTCCTGGACTGCCCGGCGAGCTGGGCGACGGACGAGCCGATGGCGTTGACGCGGATGGCGGCGGACGTGCTCGTGCCGCCGAGGGTGGGTGAGCCGCACGTGGTGGTCGCGCGGCAGGTGCAGCGGGTGGGGCCGGTGGCGAACACGCTGACCTCGATCTACGCGGCGGACGGCACGGTGGTGGCGGTGGCGACGGCGCAGTGGGCGGCGCTGGAGGCGCTGGAGGTGTGACGCCCCGGCCCTTGCGGAGGCCGGGGCCTGGCGGGGACCGGAGCGTCACGGGGCCGGAGCCGTGCGGAGCGGTCAGGTCACGTGGGTGGCGCCGGTGGTGGACGCCTTCGCGGCGGTCGGCAGGCCGTCGTAGACGCCGCGCCAGTAGCCGGACAGGGGTTCGGTCACGTACGCCTCGTAGACGTAGGTGCCGTTGTGGAAGTAGCGGGCCGTCACGGTGGCCGCGGTGGTCCAGGTGGTGTTGTCGGTGGAGAACTCGACGCGCGCCACGGGGACGGTGGGTGGCAGGACGTAGGACGGGAAGCCGAGGGCGGCGTAGAACCGCACGTCGCCGGAGGGTTGGCGAGCGGCGGTGATGGTGCTGTTGTTCGTGGGTTGGAGCACGTTGACCTGGGGGACGTCGACGACCGCCACCGCCAGGTCGGAGGTCGCGGGCGAGTTCCAGGCCTGGAAGGTCACCCGGTAGAAGCCGGTCCTGGGTGGTGCGGTGCCGATCCGCCACCCGCCGGGCTGCGACAGCGTGGACGCGCCGCCCCAGGACGTGGAGCACGAGGGGTCGGCGCAGTGGCGGGCGTGGATGTGCGCGCCGGGCACGTCGACCCAGCCGGTCTCGGTCAGCTTCCTGATCGTGCCGGTGATCGACACGTTCTGGCCGAGGTCGACGGTGGTCAGGTCGACGGTGGCGGTGAGTTCGGTGGGCACGGGCGGGTCGGCGGCGGCCGGGGCGGCGAGCGCCCCCGTCACCGCCGCCGTGAGCGCGACGACGGTGGCCGCGCTCGCGATGAGCTTGCTGCGTAATCGGTTCATCTTCTCCCCAAGCGGAACCGGTGCGTGCTGTCAGCGCTGCTGTCGGGCTTTCACAACGGCGCGTTACCGGTTGGGCCGCCCGCCGAGGACGGCTAGCGCGCCTGGAGGACCTCGCCGTACCGGTCCAGGCTCGCGTTGGGGTGCAGCACGGCGTGCAGGCTCAGGGCGTGCACGTCGCGCCGCACGCGGTGCAGGACGTCGTCGCCGGGGCCGAGCACGTCGGCGGCGTCCTTCGCGCGCAGGCACGCCTCGCCGAGGTCGCGGCGCACGCGGGTGCGGTCCTCGGGGGTCCACGGTCGGGTGGTGGCGGACTTGCGGTCGACCGCGTCGGCGGCCCGGTGGGCGTGGAACTCGGCCTCGTCGGCGAGCACGGTCGCCTCCCGCGCCCGGGGTGCGTCGGGGTGCGCCTGGACGGCCCCGCGCGCCAGGCCGGCGGCGGGCGCGCCGACGGTCGCGCAGGCCGCGACGGCGAAGGGGGCGCGGAACATGGGGGTGGTCGCGTCGGGGTCGCCCGCGAGCAGCGGGTCGAGGTCGAGGACGCGTTCGGCGGGGACGAACACGCCGTCGGCGACGGTGGTGACGCTGCCGGTGGCGCGCAGGCCGGTGGTGTGCCAGTCGTCGAGGGCGGTGAGGTCCGCGGTGGGCACGGCGAGCACGACGGGGCGGGCGTCGGTGGTGCGCACGGCGGCGACGACGGTCCAGTCGCTGTGCTGCGCGCCGGTGGTGAACGCCCAGCGGCCGTTGACCAGCACCCCGCCGGGGGCGGGTGCGGCGGTGGCGGTGGGGCTGAGGATGCCGGTGACCCGCGCGTCGGGTTTGGCGAAGACCTCCTGGCGGACGGCTTCGGGGAACCGTCCCGCGACCCAGGCGGACACGGTCCACACGGCGGCGGTCCAGGCCGCCGACCCGTCGCCGCGGGCCAGCTCGGCGATGACCCGCACGACGGTGGCGAGGTCGGCCTCCTCGCCGCCGTGCTCGGCGGCGACGCGCATCCGCAGCACGCCGGCGTCGGCCATCGCCCCCAGCGCCTCGTCGTGCAGTCGGCGGTGCCGGTCGCCCCAGTCGGCGTGCGCGCGCAGGACCGGGACGATCCCGGCGGCGCGCCGGACCAGCTCGTGCACCGTGCCTTCCCCCCGAACGACGTCCCCGCGGTTGGTGTGAACACCCACCTTGGCGTGGTCCGCGCCACCCGGCAAGGACGGAATAGCGGATCACCGGGTACGGTTGACCAAGATAGTTGAAAGTGCAATCACTTGAGGAGTGGTGGTCATGCAGTTCGGTGTCTTCACCGTCGGCGACGTGACGCCCGACCCGACCACGGGCCGGACGCCGACCGAGGCCGAGCGCATCAAGGCCATGGTCACGATCGCGCTCAAGGCCGAGGAGGTCGGCCTGGACGTCTTCGCGACCGGCGAGCACCACAACCCGCCGTTCGTGCCGTCCTCGCCGACGACCATGCTCGGCTGGATCGCGGCCCGGACCGAGAAGCTGATCCTGTCGACCGCCACCACCCTGATCACCACCAACGACCCGGTGAAGATCGCCGAGGACTACGCCATGCTCCAGCACCTGGCCGACGGCCGGGTCGACCTGATCATGGGGCGCGGCAACACGGGCCCGGTGTACCCGTGGTTCGGCAAGGACATCCGCGACGGCATCGACCTCGCCATCGAGAACTACGCCCTGCTGCGCAGGCTGTGGCGCGAGGACGTGGTCGACTGGGAGGGCAAGCACCGCACCCCGCTCCAGTCCTTCACCGCGACGCCGCGCCCGCTCGACGGCGTGCCGCCGTTCGTGTGGCACGGCTCGATCCGCAGCCCGCAGATCGCCGAGCAGGCCGCGTACTACGGCGACGGCTTCTTCGCCAACCACATCTTCTGGCCCAAGGAGCACTTCCAGCGGCTGATCGCGTTCTACCGCGAGCGCTTCGAGCACCACGGCCACGGCGCCGCCCACCAGGCGATCGTCGGGCTCGGCGGCCAGGTGTTCATGCGCCGCAACTCCCAGGACGCGGTCAGCGAGTTCCGGCCCTACTTCGACAACGCCCCCGTCTACGGCCACGGGCCGTCGCTGGAGGAGTTCACCTCCCAGACGCCGCTGACCGTGGGCAGCCCGGAGCAGGTGGTCGAGAAGACGCTGACCTTCCGCGAGCACTTCGGCGACTACCAGCGCCAGCTGTTCCTGGTCGACCACGCGGGCCTGCCGCTCAAGACCGTGCTGGAGCAGCTGGACATGCTCGGCGAGATCCTGCCCACCCTGCGCCGCGAGTTCGCCGTCGGCCGCCCCGCCGACGTGCCCGAGGCGCCCACCCACCGGTCCCTGCTCGGCGTGAAGGCGGACGCGTGATGACGACCCTGGCCGTGGTGCACGCGGGGCTCGGCTCCCCGTCGTCCACCGAGCTGCTCGCCGGCCGGCTGGCCGCG
>NZ_JBPKJK010000083.1:0-38148 GCF_051756985.1 Saccharothrix sabaoui | reverse complement strand
GAAGCCCAACCGGGCGGCGACCTCCAGCAACGCCTCCACGGCCGCCGCGGGACCCAGTCGGCGGTGCTCGATCCGCTCGGCGAGCGCCGCCACCCCGGCCGCGAAAGCGGGATCGGTGTGCACCTGTTCCACCGCCTGGCGAATCCGCTCGGCGTCGTCGGTGACGTCGATCGCGACACCCGCGCCCTCGTCGGCGATCCCCCGCGCGTTCGTGGCCTGCTCCTGGCTCCGGGGCACCAGGACCATCGGCACCCGCGCGGCGATCGACTCGAACACCGAGTTGATCCCGCCGTGCGTGATGAACACCGCGCTGCGGTCGAGCACCGACAGCTGGGGGACGTAGCGGTGCGCCACCACGTTGCCCGGCAGGGCGCCCAGCGCGGCGGGGTCGGTGTGCGCGGTGGACAGGACGACGTTCCACGACGAGTCGGCGAAGGCGCGGACGACCTTCCGGAAGAACTCCTCCCCGCGGGTGAAGAAGGTCCCCGTGGAGACGTACAGCAGCCGTTCCCCGTGCTCCCAGGGCAGTTCCACGGGTTCGTGGTGGTCGTCGGTCTTGCGGAGCGGGCCGACCATCCGGTAGCCCTCGCGGAACATCTGCGGTTCCGGTTGCAGCTCCGCGATGGAGTTGACCAGGCCGACCTCGGCCCGGGGCGGCACCGACCGGATCGCCGGGATGAGGCGGGGACCGAGGCGCAGTCGGCGGGCGACGCCGGCCGCGCGGCGACCCATCCGCTTGCCCACCTCGAAGACGAACAGCTCCTCGTTGAACGCGTGGCTGGCGAACAGCACCGCGAAAGGCGTCCCGGACCGGTCGGCGGCCTCGATCGCCCAGCGGGCGCCGATGTCGGCGACCAGGATGGTGCCGGGTTCGCGCGCCAGCAGGCGGGCCACCTGGTCGACCGAGCGCTTCATGCTCTGCCGGAGTCGGCGGATCTCGCCGATCTCCCTGGTGACCTGGCGCGCCGTCGTCCGGTCCGGGATGTGCCTGCGCACGGCGGCGTCGATGGGGGCCACCTCGACGCCCGCCGCGGTGAACGGCGCCGCGAACTCCGCGTTGACCGCCACCGTGGCCGCGACTCCCGCCGCGCGAAGACCCTGTGCCAGGGCGAGCATCGGAGCCGCGTGCCCGTGGGCGGGCAGGGGCACCAGGACGAACCTCACCATGCTGATATCCCTCGCGTGCGGGCGAATGGCCACTGTGGACAGGTGAATTCAGCGTATCCGACGTGGGTGGCCGGAAAAATGCACCAGATGACGCCCTTCCCGCGCGTTCGGCGGACACGGAACCGGTGCCGCGGCCGCACCACATTAAGGCCGACGTTAAACACCGCCGCGCTGAAGCCTCGCCGTTGACGCGGTTTCCCCGGGGTCACTACCTTCCTGTTGTCGCGGCCGACGGACACTCGCACGGGGGGCACAACGGATGCAGAGACCCCCGGGAGTCACCCGGCAGGACCGCACCGCCGTGCTGTCCGCCTTCCCCGGTGCGGCCGGGGCCCCGGTGCGCTGGACCGGAGCACGGGTCCACGTCCAGGTCGCGGTCCTCTGCGGCCGGACGCTCCGGATCCTGGTCAACGACCCGCAGCTGGTCCTCTTCAGCCTCGCGCAGCCGTTGATCATGCTCACCCTCTTCAGCCAGGTGTTCTCCAGCATCGCCAACACCGCGAGCTTCCCGCCCGGCGTCTCCTACGTCGACTACCTCATGCCCGCGATCCTCGTCACCACCGGCATCGGCTCGGCCATGCAGTCCGGGGTCAGCCTGGTGTCCGAAATGGACAACGGGTTGCTCAAGCGCCTGCGGGCGATGCCGGTCGCACCGCGGGCCGTGCTGGTGGCGCGCAGCCTGGCCGACGTGATCCGCACCGCGGTGCAGTTGGCCACGCTCACCGTGGCCGCCACGCTGCTGTTCGGCTTCCGCCCCTCGGGCGGGGTGCTGGGCACGGTGGCCTCGGTCGTGCTCACCCTCTACGTGAGCTGGGCGCTCACCTGGATCTTCCTGGCCCTCGCCGCGGTGCTGCGCAGCCCGGACGCCATGCAGATGGCCGGTTCCCTCGCCATGTTCCCGCTGATGTTCGCCTCCAGCGCCTACGTGCCCATCGAGGCGCTGCCGGACTGGTTGCGCGCGGTCGCGGTGGTGAACCCGCTGACCTACGCCGTGAACGCCGCGCGCGCCCTGACGATGAACACGCCGATCGGCGCCGAGCTGCTCGCCGCGTGCCTGACGAGCCTCGTGATCGCCGTGGTCGGCATGCACGTGGCGACCCGCGCGTTCCGGCGCCCGTGACGCGATGACCGCTCCGCCGAGCGACGGCCCCCGAGGCCGGAAGGGACCGCGCCCATGACCCAGCCCGTGATCGAGGCGCGGAAGATCAGCGTGTCCTTCGGCGCGGTCGTCGCGCTCGCCGAGGTCGACATCAGCGTCGAGCGCGGCACCGTGCACGGCCTGCTCGGGCACAACGGGGCGGGCAAGACCACCCTGGTCAACGTGCTCTCCACGCTCGTCGTGCCCACGTCCGGGGAGGCGACGGTCGCCGGGTTCGACGTGCGCGGCCAGGGGCACCTGGTGCGCGGCCGGATCGGCCTGACCGGGCAGTTCGCCTCGGTCGACGACAACCTGTGCGGCCGGGACAACCTCGTCCTGCTCGCGCGCCTGCTCGGCGCGAGCACCCGGCAGGCCAGGTCCCGCGCCGACGACCTGCTGGCCGTGTTCGGGCTCACCGCCGCCGCCCAGCGGGCGGTGCGGACCTACTCCGGCGGTATGCGCCGCCGCATCGACCTGGCCGCGAGCCTGGTCGGCAGACCGGAGGTGCTGTTCCTCGACGAGCCGACCACCGGCCTCGACCCGCCGGGGCGCCTGGGGCTGTGGCAGATCATCGAGGAACTGGTCACCTCCGGCACGACCGCCCTGCTGACCACGCAGTACCTCACCGAGGCCGACCGGCTCGCGCAGCGGATCTCGGTGCTGTCCCGAGGACGGGTGACCGCCTCCGGCACGCCCGCGGCCCTCAAGGCGCGGGTCGGCGGTGCGTCGACGCACCTGCGCCTGACCGTGCAGGCCGACACCGACCGCGCCGTCGAGCTGCTGGCGGAAGCCGGGTTCACCCCGTTCCCCCGCGCGGGCGACGGCTCGGTCGTCCTGCCCGCCACCACGCCGTCCGACCTCGCCACCGCCATCGTCGCACTGGAGCGCGAGCGGATCTCGATCGCCGGGATCACCATGGCGGAACCGACCCTCGACGACGTCTACCTCGCCGTCACGGACTCGCCCCACGACTGACCCGGCGCGCGCTCGGCCCGGAGCGGACGAGCGGGGCGCCCGAACGCAGGATTGTCAGCAGGTCCGCGATGGTGCCAGGCTCTTGTCGACGGGGTTGGGCGAGGACCGTTCCGCGTGTCCCCAACGCCATCGGGCGGGCCGTGGTGGACCGGGGCGCGGCATTTCGGGGCTGGAGGGGGACATGGTGGGTAGTCGGCTGCGAAGTGTGTCGGCGGCGTTCCTGGTCGGAACGGTGATCGCCGCGGTCACACCGGAGGTGGCACACGCGCAGGGGCGCGCGACCCACTACGCCACCCACACGCTCGCCTGGAACCCGAACCCCTCGATGCCGGTGTTGTGCATGCCCGCCAGGGCCATCGCCATCAACGCCGGCACCTACACGTGGGGCGCCTTCTTCGGTGGGGTGGAAAGCGACCTCACGAGCATCGACCTGATCGCGGAAGACTATTTCTGGGGCAACTGCCTGTACCCGAAGGACGGTTACTACCTCCTGGTCAGCTCACTGGACCCCGACGACCCCTTCCTGCAGACCGCGTACGCCAGGGCGACCGTCGTGATGTCGGCCCCGGACCGAGCGGCGACCTGGGGCACCTACCTCGATTCGTGACGCCGTGCTCGTCGATCAGGCCGCGGAGGACTGCTCGACGGCGTGTCGACGTGCGTCCCTGCTGTGCGCGAGCGGGATGGGAGGGGGAAGTTGTTCGAGGCCACGATCCGGACCGTGCGGCGGTTGGGGTGGACCGCGGTGCTCGTGCGCGGCCGGGACGACCTGGAGCACCCCGCCCGGCACTCCGTGCCGGAGGAGGTGGCCACGCAGGCGGTGCGGCGCCTGCGTCGCCGGGGGCTCGTGGTGCTGTCGTCGGGCGCGGTGCTGTTCACCGGGTTCGTCGTGGGCGCCACCCTGCTGGTCGGCCGGGCCGACGAGCTGCTCGCGACAGGCGGGACCACGCCGGGCGTGGTGGTCGGCACGGAATCGGGCTTCCGCGGCGCGGCCGGTTCGGTCGAAGTGCGGTTCGCCGTCGAGGGGGTGGAGCGGACCCGCTGGATGAACCTCGACGACACCAGCCCGGTGCTGGACGTGGGCGACCCGATCACCGTGTTCTACGACCGGCGGGACCCGGAGCGCATCGCCGCCCCGGGAGTGGCCAACGACCCCCTGCTGCCGTCCTACCTGACCATCGGCGCCTTCGTGGTGTCGGTGGTGCTGCTGCCCCCCGGGCTGATCGGGTGGACCAGGTGGAGCCGCCGCGCACGCGCCCTGCGCCGCCACGGTTGGCGCCGGGGGCACGTCGAGGTCCGGGACGGGCGGGGGCACCGCATCCGCTTCCCCGCGGACCCGCACCGCCGCGAGGTCACCGCGGTCACCACCCACCCGGTCGCCCACTCCATCCCCCCGGAGTTCCGCACCGGCGAAGTCCTCGTCGGTGGCCGTGGTCGACGCCTGACGCTGGTGTTCACCCTCGGTCCCGTCCTCGCCGCCGCGCGGGAGCGCCCGGACCGGGGCACGGGAGCAGACGTGGGCGAGCCGAGGCGGTCCTCATGACCGACCACCGCCGGCGACCCGTCGTGGGCCTGGTGAGCCGACCGGCTCGCGCGGTGGTCGGGTCCGTCCCCGTTCGCCCGCCTCGCCTACCGGTCCGGGGTCAGGGCCGCGAACGCCTCGTCGACCAGTGACCGCAGGTCGTCGGCGCCCTGACCCTCGACCCAGGCGGTGAGGGCGGTGGTGAGGGCCGCGGTGGCGGCTGCGGCGATCACGCGCAGCGCCAGGTCGACCGGTCGCCCCTCGCGTTCGGCGAGCGCGCCCGCGAGCAGTTCGCCGGTGGTGGCGCTGTTGCGCCACTGGCCGGCGCGCAGGGCGGGGGTGGTGACGATCAGCCGGGTCCGGGCGTAGACGGCGTCGAGGTCGCTTTCGAGCACCGCGTCCAACCCGGTGCGCAGCGCCGCGCGCAGGGCCTCCAGGGGCCTCTCGCCGGCGGGGCGGGCGCGCACCAGCCCGGCGATGAGCGGGTCGTGGTCGTCGTCCTCCACCACCGCTTCCTTCGTGGGGAAGTAGCGGAAGAAGGTCATGTGCGACACGCCCGCGGCGGCGGCGACCTGCTCGACCGTGGTCTGCTCGTAGCCCTGGTCGAGGAACAGCCGCAGCGCGTGCTCCTGGATGGTTCGGCGGGTGCGCGCCTTGCGCTGTTCGCGCAGCCCGCCCGCTGGTCCGCTCTGGCCGGTGGTCACCGGTCAAGCATGACCGCCAGCGCCCGGCGCAGCGCGGCCGGCTCCGGCTCGCCGCGCCAGGCCAGGTGACCGTCCGGGCGCACCAGCAGCGCGTCGCCGTCGCGCTGTGCCCACCGGACGTCGCCGAGCACGTCGCGCGCGACCGCGGCGCAGCCGTCGTCGCGCGGTGAGGCCAGGGTCCAGCCGAACCGGTCGGTCGCCGCGAACCCCGGCACCCGGTCGCCGACCCTGGGCCGTCGGCCGAACGGCGAGCGGGCGTAGCCGGTCTTCAACTGCGACGCCCGCTCCCAGAGGGCCTTCTCCACCGGTGCGAGGCCGAGCAGGCGGAACAGCACGCGGTCGCGCACCAGCCGCGCCGCCGGGGACTCGCCCAGCACGAGCCCGGTGAGGCCGCTGGTGGCCTTCAGCACCTCCTCGGCGACGGGGCGGCGTTCGGCCTGGTAGCCGTTCAGCAGTCGGTCGTCGGCACGGTCGGAGGCCACCAGGGCGAGCCGCCAGGCCAGGTTCTCGGCGTCGCCCAGGCCGGTGTTCATGCCCTGGCCGCCGAACGGGCTGTGGATGTGCGCGGCGTCGCCGGCCAGCAGCACCCGGCCGCGCCGGTAGGTCGCGGCCAGGCGGCGGTGGATGCGGAACACCGACACCCACGGCCAGTCCCCGTCGAGCCGGACCCGTGCGCCGACGTGCCGGTGCGCGGCGCGGGTCAGGAACCCCGGGACGTCCTGCACCGAGGTGCCCGGGGCGGGCGCCATGAACCGCCACACCCCGCCGGGCAGCGGGAAGGCCGCGAACACCTCCCCGCCGCGCACCCACACCCCGACCGAGTCGCGCGACAGCGGCAGCTCCGCCCGGACGTCGCCCAGCACGAAGCCCTCGACCAGCGGGACACCGGGGAAACCGATGCCGGCGGCCTTGCGGACCGCGCTGTGCGCGCCGTCGCAGCCGATCACCCAGTCCGCCGCCACCGGGCCGGTCGAGGTGGACAGCGCCACCCCGCGCCCGTCCTGGCCGAGGTCGGCGACCGCGGTGCCCCACTCCACCCGGACGCCCAGACCCGCCAGGCGTGCCCGCAGCCCGGCTTCGACCTCGGCCTGGGACACGAGCAGACCGGGGCGGCGGACCAGCGCGGTGGGGCGGCCGACCCGCAGTTCGCCCGAGCGGCGACCAGCGACGTGGACGACGACCCGGTGGATGCCGATCGACCGCTCGGGCAGGTCGCCCAGCGCGCCGAGCCGCTCCAGCACCTCGCTGCCGCGCGGCTGCAACCCCAGGGCGCGCGAGGTGGTCGCCGGCGCGGGCGCCGCGTCGACCACCCGCACCCGCACGCCGTGCAGGCGCAGCGCGCACGCCGCCGCCAGACCGGTGGGACCCGCGCCGACCACCACTACGCCCATGGGGCTTAGTGTTATCCGCTAACAGAAGTTAGTCAATAACACTTTCTTGTCAGCCGCCGACGTGGATGCCGGGGCGGCGGGCCGGGTCGGGTTCGTTGGTGCGGATGATCTCGCGGACCACCGGGGCGGTGTCGCCCCGGCCCAGCAGGAGGTAGCGGAACAGGTGGCCCAGGGGGTTGCCCTCGCTCCACGCGAAGTGGCAGTGGGGCCGCACCCCGGTGGTGTCGCGCAGCGCGAGCAGGATGGCGGCGATGGCGTTGGGCGCGGCGGGGCTCTCGGCGCGCAGCACCCGGTGCCCGTCGACCTCGACACCCCTGATCTTGAGCACGTCGCTGAAGCCGGAGGGGTCGACGACGTCGATCTCCAGGAACAGGACGTCGGCCGCGCCGGGCACGGGGTTGGCGCCGCGCTGCTCGGCCTCCTTCTCGGCGTACTCGGCGGCGTCGCCGGCCTGGCGGCGGTTGGCGATGAGGGTCAGCTCGCCGTCGTGGGCGATGGAGTCGGTGACGAACCGGCGGGCCGCCCCGTCGAACTCGATGTGCTCCACGCGCAGCTCGGTGGTGCGGCTGATGCGGGAGACCAGGGAGACGGCGATGATGCCGAGGATGAAGAAGAACGAGATCGTGATGCCGTCGGGCTTCTCGATCACGTTCTCCACCAGGGCGTAGAGCATGATCAGCGTCAGCACGGTGAAGGCGATCGCCGCCCGCCCGCGTCGGGCACGGGCCGCGGACAGGGTCACCGCGGCCGAGGCGGAGACCATCATCGCCAGGATGCCGGTGGCGTAGGCGCCGGCCTGGGCGTTGACGTCGGCCTGGAAGACCACGGTGAGCAGGACGCAGACGGCGGTGTAGACCAGCACGACCGGCCGCACGGCGCGCGACCACTCCGGGGCCATGCCGTAGGCGGGCAGGTAGCGGGGCACGATGTTGATCAGCCCGGCCATGGCGGAGGCTCCCGCGAACCACAGGATGAGGATGCTGCTGATGTCGTAGGCCGTGCCGACCCACTCGCCGAGCAGTTCGTGGGCCAGGTAGGCCAGGGCGCGGCCGTTGGCCTCCCCACCGGGCTGGAACTCCTCCACGGGTACCAGCACCGTGGTGACGAAACTGGTCGCGATCAGGTACACCGACATGATCACCGCGGCGGTGGTGAGCAGCTTGCGGGTGTTGCGGATGCGGCTCTCCAGCCGCTCGGCCTCCGTGCGGCCGTCGGCGGCCACCAGTGGCATCATGCTCACCCCGGTCTCGAACCCGGACAGGCCCAGCACCAGCAACGGGAACGCCAGGATCGCCGGTCCGATCACACCGAACAGCCCGCCGCCGCCGGAGGTCAGGGCGTCCAGCCACCGGTCCAGCGCGACCGGCTCCGCCACCACCTCCAGCACGCCGGCCACCACGACCACCGCGTTGAGCAGCAGGAACACCGCCACCAGGGGGATGGCCACCCCGACGGCCTCGCTGAAGCCGAGCAGGAACACCCCGCCCAGGACCAGCAGCAGCACGACCGTGACCAGCACCTCGTGGCCGTGCAGCGACTCCGGCACCCGCGGGTTCTCCAGCGCGTGCACCGACGCGTCGGCCGCGGACAGCGTGATCGTGATGATCCACGACGTGGCCACGAACCCGAGCAGCACCAGCACGAACAACTTGCCGCGCCAGAACGGCAGCAGGTCCTCCAGCATCGCCACCGACCCCTGCCCGTGCGGCGACTCGCGTGCCACCCGCCGGTACATCGGCAGCATCCCGAACAGCGTCAACGCCACGATCAGCAACGTCGCCAACGGCGAGATCGCCCCGGCGGCCAGCGCGGCGATACCGGGCAGGTAGGACAGCGTGGAGAAGTAGTCCACGCCGGTCAGGCACATGACCTTCCACCAGGTGTGGGGCTTGGCGTGCTGCTCGGCATTGGCCGGCCCCACCGGCTGCACCCGGTGCTCCAGCAACCACCGCCCCGACCGGGACGAGGGCGGGGTCGGTCGGACCGGACTGCCCACCCGTTCGGGGACAGCGAACTCCGGTGTGTCGGACATGCGGGGTCTCCTGTGGCGATCACTTCGTGGCGTACAGCATGCGGTCACCGCGCACCGCGTGCGCGGCGACGGACCGGCCGGCGCGGGGCCGCCCGGTCCGCGGCACGCCGAGGAGTCAACGTCCTGTCGGGTTCAGGTTTTGTGAGAACGGCGCTGTCGCGCGTAAAGATCGCGTCAAGACGCTCCGGGTTCGTCCGGGTATGACGTCGATACGTCCGGTTCGACCCGTTCGTGTCCGAGGGTGGCGTGCGCCCGGCACCCCGACCTCGTGCGGTCGGGGCGTCCGTTCACGGGGCGCACCGGTCGAGCGGCGAGCGCGAGGGGAAGGCGGTCACCGGGTGAGCACGTAGCCGTCGTCGGGGCGGTGGTCGCGGGAGCGTCGGAGGTCGGTGACGGCGAAGGTGCGTTGCACCCAGCGGTCGGCTCCGTCGTAGCGGGGGCGGAAGGGGGTGCGGCCGTGCACGGTGACCCGGTTGTCGATGACGGCCAGGTCGCCGGGTGCCAAGCGGCTGGTGCGGGCGGCGGTGTCGAAGGCGCGGGCGAGTTCGGCCAAGGCCGCTCCGGCCCGCGGGGTGACCGGTGTGGTGGCGATCTGCGCCATGCGCACGTCCGGGTCGTCCACCGCGCCCGAGAGCAGTGGTCGTGGCGCCCGGGCGGTGGTGTCGGTGCCGAAGGACGGCGGTGGCCGCAGGACGAACTCGGGCGCGAACAGCGCGTCCCTGGTGGCACCGGTCAGCAGCGGCAGCACCTCGCGCAGGCAGGCCGTGCGCAGGCCCGCTGTGCGGTCGTGGTCGGCGCGCAGGCACAGCAGCAGCACGTGGTCGGGCTCGTGGGGGTGGAAGGCGTTCTCGTTGTGGAAGGTCAGCAACGCCGACCCGGCGTTGCCGGAGAAGCTCTCCCTGCCCGGAACGGGGACGACGTCCTGGACGAGGGCCCCGGACTTCTCCGCCAGGTACGCGACGGGGTCACCGAGCCCGCAGGCCACCATGGTGAGCACCGCCGCGCCGACGGTGGGCTCCCGCTGCACCGAGTTCGGGGTGGAAGGGGTGGCGGGCAGGGCGGTCTCGTCGACCGGGAGCCCGTGGACGACCAGCACGCCGCGTGGACCCGAGTGCCGCCGGAACCGGCGCAGCCCGCGACGCAGGGACAGCGGGGCCTCCTCCCAGGCGTCCCGGGAGCGGGCGACCCACTCCGGCGCGTCCACCCCGCCCCGCCCGTCCGCGCACAGGGCACGGGCGAGCCGGTCGACCTCGGCGGTGTCGGACGGTGCCAGTTCCAGGTCGGTGGGGGAGGTGAGCCGGGACATGGGCGTTCACTCCTGGTTCCGGCGCCTGGCCGGGGTCAGCGCCGCAGGTCGGACACGGCGTCGGCGACGTAGTGGTCGCCGAAGCGGATCAGCGGCGCGTACCGGGCCGCCCGCCGGTGCCGCATCAGGCGCAGTTCGGCCACGGCGTTGTCCGGCCCGTCGGGGAGTTGGGCGATGCTGCGTTGCAGGCGCACCATCGAGTAGGCGAGCGTGACGTGCCGTTCGCTGTCGATCAGGTCGGCCTCGAGCAGCGCGTCCCGCGCGGCGGCGAGTTCCGGGTCGCGGGCGGCCAACCGCGCGTGGGGTTCGGGGATCACGGTGAGCAGGTCCTTCACCGCCGTGCGGAAGGTCCGGTAGCCGCGGTGCTGCCGCCCGCTCAACGGCCGCGCCACCTCGGGCGGACGCATGCCGGGCCGGACCGCGGCGGTGTAGTGCTCGACCGGGATCGTGGCGGCGTGGGTCATGGCCGCGGGAAAGCCGCGCACGAAGGTGGTGGCGTGCTCCAGCCGCCGCAGCGCGGCTCGGACCGCGCCGCGGCGCAGGTGGTGCGCGGCGTCGGTCACCGCGACCGCCGCGCAGACGTTGAACAGCACGTGCACCTGGTGGCCCACGATCCACCGGGCCGTCCACCGCTCCGCCAACGAGATCCCGTCGGCCGCTCGCGCGGTGGGGAACGGCTCGTCGGGAGGAGCGGCACGGTCGTCGGCTCCGGTCAGGTCGAGCACGGCCTGCGCCATGCCCGCGACCTCGACCGCCAGGTCGGCGCCCGACAACGGCGCCTCGCACAGGTCCCGCAGGCCGCGCTGCACGACGGCGGCGCCGTGCCAGGCGGCCTGGTGGTCGGACAGGTCCACCTCGCGCACGCGGAAGAACGACTGGCTGGTCGACCCGGCCGGGACGTCCTCGCCGACCACGCCCGCGCCTCGTGCGGACAGCGCCGCCACGAGTCCGTCCGCGACCGCCGAAGCCCTTCTCAGGGCGGCGGTGCGCTCAGCGGGACCGGCGTGCGTGGGCACCGCGGCCAGCACCGCCGCCGTCCGCCGCGCACCCGTGCGTGCGGAGAGGTCGAGCCTCGGGACGGTCCCGCCGGGGCGCGGGTCCCTGAACACGGCGACGGGCGGGTACCGGACGACCGCTGGTGGGTCCACGACCTCGAGTATCCCGGCCCGCGAATCCGGCGGGGCCGCCCGATCGGGTGGCCACCCTGCCGCCACACCGGCAATTCCCGGATGCCCGGGATGACGACGAGTCACCACTCCGGCCGGACCGCCGTCGACGGCGGTGTCAGCGAGCCGCCTGCGGTTCCGCGGCGCCGGCCTCGGCGCGGTAACGCCGACCCCATTCGTCGAGGCCCTCGACGATCTGCTCCAGCGAACGCCCCAACTCGGTCAACCCGTACTCGGTGCGCGGCGGCACCTCGGCGTGCACGGTGCGGTGGACGAGGCCGTCCTCCTCCAGTTCGCGGAGTTGCCGGGTGAGCATCCGCTGGGTCACCGACGGCATGGCGCGGCGGAGTTCGCCGAAGCGCAGCGGACCGGGGAGGAGGTACTTGACGATCAGCATCTTCCACTTGCCGCCGACGACGGCGAAAGCGACCTCGACATTGCAGAAATCGGCCACGTCGTCGATTTTCTCCCGGACCCGCACCCGTACCTGCCTCATGATCCGAGTGTAGCGCGGTGATTGCCGCGACCCCGGCCGTTCCGGTCCGCGGGTGTTCGTCGTGCCGCACGGGGTGCGCGGCCGTGCCGCTCCGTAATGAGAGGTGCCTCGGTTCGAGTGAGCGACGGCCACGTTCGGAGTAGGTTTCCGCTGTCGTCCGCCGTTCTCAATTCGGATGAGATTCGTTTCACACCGGTTCGGCGCACCGGTCCCGACCAGCGCGGGTATACCGGTTGTGACCTAGGCACAACCGGTTCACCACTTGACCCCCGCCGTGTTTTCGGTGAGAACAGGGCGGTGACTTCGATCAGTCCTTCCGCGGTGAGTCCCCCGCGAGAGGGACGGCGCTGGCTCGTCCTGGCCGTCCTGTGCACGAGCCTGCTGCTGGCCGGCCTCGACCTGACCGTGCTGCACGTGGCGGTGCCGGACGTCGCCCGGGAACTCGACCCGAGCGGACCGGCGCTGCTGTGGATCGTGGACGTGTACTCGCTGGTCGTGGCCGCGCTGCTGATCGTGTGCGGTTCGCTGGCCGACCGGCTGGGCCGCAAGCGGATCGCGTTGAGCGGGTTCGCGCTGTTCGGCGCCGCGTCGCTGACCGCGTCCTTCGCGCGGACCACGGAACAGCTGATCGGGGCACGGGCGCTGCTGGGCGTGGGCACCGCCCTGGTCATCGCCGCGACGGTGGCGATCATCCGCAACGTGTTCACCGACGACCGGGAGCGCGCCTTCGCCATCGGCCTGTGGACCGCCTCGCACAGCGTGGGCACCACCCTCGGCCCGCTGGTCGGCGGCCTGCTGGTGGAGCACTTCCACTGGAGCTCGGTCTTCCTGGTCAACGTGCCGGTGGTCGTGGTGGTGCTGGCCGTGGGCCTGTGGGTCATCCCGGAGTCGCACAACCCCGAGCCGCGGCGGTGGGACGCGTTGAGCGTGGTGCTGTCGGTGATCGGCCTCGGCGGGTTCGCCTACGGCCTGAAGCAGGCCACCGCGCCGGACGGGGTGACCCCCGCGGTCGTGGTCGGCGGCCTGGCCGGGACGGCGGTGCTGGTCTGGTTCGTGCTCAGGCAGCGGCGCATCGCGCACCCGCTGCTGGACCTGTCCCTGTTCCGCGACCGGCGGTTCAGCGTGGCGGTGGCGGCGGTGTTCGTGTGCTTCGGCTCGTACGTGGCGATGCTGTTCCTGCTGATGCAGTGGTTGCAGGAGTCGCGGCACCTGACCCCGCTGGCCGCGGGGCTCGCGATCGTGCCGCTGGCCGTCGCCAACGCCGTCGGGGCGACCACCGCGCCGTGGATCGCGACCCGGCTCGGGCACCGCGCGGCGATGAGCGCGGCGCTGGCGGTGTTCGGCGTCAGCCTGGCGGGCTTCGCCCTCGGCCCGGTCGAGGAGCACTACGCGGTCCTCGCCGCCGTCCTGGTGGTCGCCGGGTTCGGCGCCGGGATCATCATGACCACCGGCGCGGACTCGATCACGAGCGCGGTGCGGCCCGAGCGCGCCGGCGAGGCGGCGGCGATCCAGGAGACGTCGTTCGAGCTGTCGTCGGGAATCGGCATCGCGGCGCTGGGCAGCGTGGTCGCCCTGGTCTACCGGCTGTCGCTGCCCGTCCCGCCGTCCCTCGACCCCGAGCGGGCCACCGCCGCCCGCTCCTCCGTCGCCGCGGCGGAGCAGGCCGCCGCCGACCTGCCCGGACCCGAGGGCGCCGCCCTGCTCGCCTCCGCCGCGGAGGCGTACGGGCAGGGCGCCCGGTTCGCCTTCGGCGTCAGCGCGGTGCTGCTGCTGGGCATGGCGGCGCTGACGTTCGCGCTGCTGCGCGCCGGTCCCGACCGCGCGGTCCGCGCCTGACCCCCGGCGCACGCCCTCCCGCCGCCACCCCCCGTGGCGGCGGGAAATCGGCGTGCCCGGTTTTTGTTTCGTAGCCGGAGTTTGTTTTCACCCCAACGGTGGATGTCCGGTTTGTCGGGCGCCTGGTCAACTTTGAGGGCGAAAGTAATGTGCGAAACTAAACGCACGACTCATGCGACCGGTTCGACCTGCACCGAGGGGTAGATCGTGTCACAAGAATTCGGTAATGGCTCCGAAGTCCTGCGCGGACTGGACCTGTTCGTCGGGGGACCGATTCAACACGCGTTATCGCCGGACGGGTTCACGTCCGACCTGGAGAAAACGCTCGAACTCGTCATGGAAACGCTCCGGGGTTACGGGGCGAACATCTACTCCGCGCACACCGTCGAGCATTTCGGCGACCGCACCGCCCACTACACGCCCGAGCAGGTCGCCGCCCGCGACCTGCGCTGGATGTCCAAGTGCGACGCGTTCGTCCCCGTCCTGCCGGTGACCGAGGACGGCCTGCTGATGCGCACCGACGGCACCCACGTCGAACTGGGCTGGGCCACCGCGCTGGGCAGGCCGATCGTGCTGGTCACCCACCAGCCGATCGTCGAGTCGGCCAGCCACCTGCTCAAGGGGCTGCACCGCGTCGGTGACGTGCAGCTGCTCGACGTCGAACGGTTCGCGCGCACCCCGTTCCTGCTCGTCGAGCACGTCCTGCGCGCCACGAAGCGGCAGCGCGAAGCCGTGCGCAGCAGCGTCGTCTTCGCCCGCGCCTGACCGACAGCCGAGGAGAGGCGAACCGTGCACACCAACCACGAGGTCGACGTCCTGGGCCTGCGCCTGCGCACCCCCGTGGTCGTCGGCTCCGGCCTGCTCACCGACCAGGCGCGCAACATCCGCAAGCTCCTGGACGTCGGCGCGGGCGCGGTCGTGACCAAGACCATCCACCCGTCGCCGCCCCGCGACCTGGACGAGCGCATCCTGCGGTTGCCCACGGGGATGCTCAACAGCACCACCTACTCCAAGCGCCCGGTGGACGAATGGCTCGGTCACCTGCGCGACTTCGCCGGCGACGCCCTCCCCGTCATCGCCTCCGTGCACGCCGACTCGCCCGCCGAGCTGGGCGAGCTGGCCGCGGCCGTGGCGACCACCGGGTGCGGGGCGCTGGAACTGGGCATCTCCTGCCTCAACGAGGAGGACGGCCTGGAGGACACCCCGGAACGCGTGTTCGCGCACGCGACCGCCGTGCGCGCCGCGACGGCGATCCCGTTCTCGGTCAAGCTCGCCGTGGGCGAGGGCCTGCGCGACCGGGCACTGGCCGCGCTGGAGGGCGGCGCGGCGGCGCTGAGCATCAGCGACACCATCCCCGCCGCCGCCGTCGCGGCGGGCGGCGGCCTGGAACTCGGCGGCGTGTTCGGCTACTCCGGCCCCGGCATCAAACCGCTGGTCCTGGGGGCGATCTGGGCACTGCGGGCCGGGGGCGTCACCGCACCCGTGCTGGGCATCGGCGGCGTGCAGTCCGCCCGGGACGTACAGGACTACCTGGCCGTCGGCGCGTGCGCCGCGCAGGTCTACACCGCGCTGCACACCGACATGTACGGCACGCTCGACCGCATCGTGCGCGACGTGGCGGCGTTGCCGGGCGCGACGGCGGAGGTCGGTCGGTGAGCCCTCGCCGGGGGCGTCCGTACGCGGAGCTGGCCAGCGCCGAGGTCCACGACGCCGTGCGCGGCGCGACCCTGGTGTGGCCGATCGGCAGCACCGAGCAGCACGGCCCGCACCTGCCGCTGGCCGTCGACTCGCTGCTGGCCGAGGCGTTCGCCCACGACCTCGCCGCGCGGCTGGACGGCTTCGTCCTGCCCGTCGTCCACATCGGCGCCCGCTCACTGCCCCAGAGCGGGGGAGGGCTCGCCTTCCCCGGCACCCTCTACGCCACCGGCGCCGAGCTGATCCGCTACCTCGCGGCGGTGCTCCGCTCGCTGGCGCCGCTGCCGTTCGCCCGCCTGGTCGTGCTCAACGGGCACTTCGAGAACGAGGCGCTGCTGCTGGAAGCCGTGGACGAGGCGTGCGTCGCCGGCGCGCTGCGCGACCGCGAGGTGCTGGCGTTCAGCTGGTGGAGCCTCGTCGACGAGGCGTGGGCCCGCGAGCAGGACGAGCACTTCCCCGGCTGGCACGCCGAGCACGCCGGCCACACCGAGACCAGCCTCGTGCTGCACCTGCGCCCGGACCTGGTGCGGCGGGAACGACCCGACCACGAGAACCCGCCGCCCGCCGGTGTCTACGCCCACCCCCTCGACACCACCGTCGCGAGCACCGGCGGCGTGCTGTCGCGCACCTCGGCCGCCTCGGCGGAGGCCGGGCGGCGACTGTTCGACCACGTCGCCGAGCGGGCCGCCACCGAGGTCCGCCGCGGGTTCGGCCTGACCCGGCCCGCACGGGCGGGCGACTACGCCCGACCGCGCCCGTGACCGCGCCCGTGACCGCACCGGAAGGACACCACCGGCATGCCAACCCCTTTCCACCTGGCCTTCATCCTGAACTTCACCACCGACGACTGGCAGGGGCCCTTCGGCAACGGCGGTGACCCCTGGGACGGCGAGTTCCACATCGGCGTGGCGCAGGCGCTGGAGCGGGCCTGCTTCGACTACGTCATCATCGAGGACAAGCTGATGGTCCCCGAGACCTACGGCGGCAGCGCCGCGGCGGCGCTGCGCCAGGCCGCCATCGCGCCCAAGCACGACCCGGTGCCGCTCGCGGCGGCCATGGGCAAGGCCACCTCGGAGCTGGGCATCGTCGCCACCCTGTCCACCATGGCCTACCCGCCGTTCATGACGGCGCGCCTGTCCTCCACGATGGACAGCCTGCTGCGCGGCCGGTTCGGCTGGAACATCGTCACCAGCGCGGAGGACCTGGCCGCGCAGAACTTCGGCATGGACGGACTCCCGCCCCGCGAGCAGCGCTACGAGATGGCCGACGAGTACGTGGACCTGGTGCGGCAGCTGTTCGACTCGTGGGACGCCGACGCCGTCGTGCTCGACCGCGAGCGCGGCGTGTTCGCCGACCCGGACAAGGTGCGGCCGATCCACTTCCGCGGCAAGTACTTCGCCAGCCGGGGCCCGCTCAACACCGTGCCCTCACCGCAGCACCGCCCCGCGTTCGTGCAGGCCGGGGCCTCCCCGCGGGGACGGGCGTTCGCCGCCCGCAACGCCGACTCGGTCATCGCCATCGCCAACGGCCCCGAGGAGATGAAGCGGTTCCGCGACGACGTGCGGGCCAAAGCCGCGGAACAGGGGCGGGACCCGGACTCCGTCAAGGTGCTGTTCTGCGTCACCCCCACCCTGGGCGAGACCGACGCGGAGGCCCGGGAACGCCACGAGCGGATGGTGAACGCGCCGGGGTTCATCCAGGACGTCCTCGTCCAGGTGTCCGCGCTGACCCAGATCGACTTCGCCGAGTTCGACCTGGACCGGCCGCTGCCCCGGCGCCTGGAGACCAACGGCGAGAAGGGCACCCTCGACCAGTTCCAGCAGTGGGGCAGCGGCAAGACGCTCAGGCAGCTCGTCGTGGAGAACGCGGGCGGCCTGGTGTCCTCGGTCGAGCTGATCGGCTCGCCCGACACCGTGGCCGAGCGGATGGGCGAGGTGATGGCCGAGGTCGGCGGCGACGGGTTCATGCTCACCACGCCGCTGCTGCGCCTCAACCGCCGCTACATCGCCGACGTCACCGAAGGACTGGTGCCCGCGCTGCAACGACGCGGTCTGGCGCGCGACCGCTACGAGCCGGGGCGGACGCTGCGCCAACGGCTCCTGGAGTTCTGACCGTGACGGGCGCCCTGCGCGCCGCCGCGACGTCACCGCTGCGCGCCGCCGACTGGCGCGGTGACCCCCGCTACGGGTCGATCATCCCGGCGGCGGTGGTGGTGGTGCGCGGACCCGACGGCACCACGACGTTCGTCAGGCAGAAGGGAGGACCGTTCGCGGGGCGCTGGATGCTGCCCGGCGGGGGCGTCGAGCCCGGCGAGTTCGTCCGGGACGCCGCCGCCCGGGAGGTCTTCGAGGAGACGGGCATCAGCGTCGCGCCGCACCTGCTCGAACCGATCGGCAACTACGAGGTCGTCGCCGAGGCACCCGACCCCGGCGCCTACCACGTGCTGCTGTTCGCCTTCCTGGCCACCGGCTCCCACCTGCTGCCCGAGGGGTTCGTGGGCGACAACGGCGGCGGCGCGACCCAGGTCCGGCCGGACCGGCTGGACGTGCACTCCACCGACCGCCGCATCCTCGCCGACGCCGGCCTGCTCGTCGACGCGCACGGGACCGTCGACGCGGCGGTCGCGCGGGACCGGCTCAGGATCGAGGTGCTCAGGTGAAGGGGACCGCCGTGGACGACGACCCGCTGGTGCTCACCGTTCTCACCAGTAGCCTGCGCACCGGTCGCTTCGGACCGGTCGTGGCGGACTGGTTCCTGCGCCGGGCGCGCGAGCACGACGGGATCGTCGTGACGTGCGTCGACCTCGGCGAGGTCATCACCCCGCGGCTGTGGTCCGATCCCTCGCAGGGACCGAAGTGGCGACGCGTCGTCGGCGGCTCGGACGCCTTCGTCGTCGTGACGCCGGAGTACAACCACAGCTACCCGGGGCTGCTCAAGCACGCCATCGACAGCCTCGACCGGGAGTGGCACCGCAAACCGGTCGGCTTCGTCAGCTACGGCGGCCTCTCCGGCGGCCTGCGCGCCGTCGAAGCGCTCCGGCTCGTGTTCGCGGAGCTGTACGCCGTGTCCGTCCGGCACACGGTCAGCTTCCACGGCGGTCGGGCCTGCTTCGACGAGGAGGGCGAGCCGCTGGAGCGGGCCGCCGCCGACACGGCCGCGGTGCGCATGCTCGACGAACTGACCTGGTGGGCCCGCGCCCTGCGCACCGCCCGGTCGCACGGCCTGCCGGCCGAACCCCGCGCGGAGGGCGTCATCGCCGGCTGAACCCCCGGACCGGCGTTCCCCCAGTCGCCCGGTCCGGAACCGCGGAGCCGGTCGAGTCGCCCCGGTGTGCGACTCGGCCGGCTCCGCCCTCGTCGGTGTGCCGCTCCACGGGGCTCCTCAGCGCGGCGGGACGCGCGCCTCGGTCCACGCCCGGTCGAGGATCTCGTCCACGGTCTCCTCGGGGGTCTGGTCGGAGGTGTCGAGCCAGAGGCCGAGGCGCGGCGTGTCGTTCCGCAGGCCGCGGTCGAGCAGGTCGACGGTCCACTCGTCGTAGGTGTTCTTCGCCCGGCCCGCCTCCCGGGCGGCGACGGCCTCGACCCGGGGGGCGAGCACCACGACCAGCAACGGCCGCTGCCGGATCAACCGGACCACGTCGGCGAGGTGGTCGCCGAGGATGACGTCCTGGGCGACGACGGTGAACCCGTCCCGGAAGTAGGCGTCGGCGGTGGCCGCCGTCAGCCGGTAACGCAGCCGCAGTTGCCGCACCGCCTCCTCGGACGGTTCGGGGGTCATGTCCGCCCGGCCGTTGACCACCATCCGCCGGAACAGGTCACCCCGCAGGTGCACCGAGCGCGGCAGGCGCTCGGCCAGCAGCTGCGCGACGGTCGACTTCCCCGCCGCCTGGATGCCGGTGATCAGGATGACGGCCCGCTCCGGTGCCGAGGTCATGGGTGCGCGTCCTCCCTGGCCCGTCGGCCGACGTCGACGGCGCAGGCGGTCCGGTCGCCGAGGGGGTCCCCGGCGGCTCGGCTTCGATCGTCCCACGGTCGTCCGGAGCCGGGTCGGCCACGGGCGCGGCAAGCCGACGGCAACCTTCCGCCAGCCCCGCGGCAACCGCGCGGTCCTCTGCTGTGTCCCGCGGCCCGGACCACCGGGCCAGAGAGGTGGGACACGATGAGAAGGGAACACCTGCCGGCCCTGTCGATCGGGGTGCTGCTGCTCGCGGCACTGGCACCGGTCGTGACGGCGTCGGCGGCCGAGGCGGAGGACCCGTGCGCGGACCGCCCGGCGACCGAGTTGGACCGGCGCGGCGACTGGCGTTGCGTCGGGTTGGCCAAGTACACCGATCCCAACGCCCAGCCGAAGGTCGCCGCGCTCAGCGACGACGACGCCAAGCGGCTCGACACCACCCGGCCGACGAGCTGGGAGCTCGGCGTCGCGATCTCCCCGGACGGCCGGCTCTACCGGCAGACCGCGCTGTCACCGACGGGCCCGCAGGAGGTCCGCCCGCACAACCCGACACCACCCGACCAGGACCCGGAGGGCGAACCGAAGCCGGGGACCACGAGCACCGCCGAGGGCGGGGTCGGCACCCGGACGATCATCGGCGCCGACAACCGGGTGCTGCGCCCGGTGACCACGGGCTACCCGTGGCGGACGATCGGCTCGATCCTGGCCCCCGGCGCGAGCACCTCGAACTGCTCGGGGTCCCTGATCGGGCCGCGGCACCTCCTCACCGCCGGTCACTGCATCCACCCGGGCGGCGGCGGCGCGGGCGCGGGCTGGTACCCCAACCGCAAGGTGGCGCCCGGCCAGGACGGGATCGGCGTCTTCCCGAACGGCCTCAAGAACAGCCACTGGTACTTCAGCGTGAGCGGGTGGTACGACTGGGCCGACCCGGCCTACGACTACGCGATGATCGTGCTCCAGGACCTCGACTCCACCGCGCACCTCGGCTGGCTGGGGTGGCGTTCCAGCGGGCACGCGGGTGACCACTGGACGGCCGGCTACCCCGGCTGGTCGTACCAGTGCGCCGCCTCGCCCTCGGCCGACGGCCAGTGCGACAACTACCAGTACGGCGGCGACGGCACGGCGCAACTGGTGCTGGCCAGGCAGATCAGGACCAGCGTCGACGTCCAGAGCGGCCAGAGCGGATCGCCGGCCTACAAGTACAACGGCGGCGACCGGCGGGTGATCGGGGTCGTCGCCTACCACGGCAACTGGGCCACCAGGGTGACCCCGGCCAGGTCGAACAACTTCTGCGACTGGATCCACGCCTTCCCGAGCGCGTTCAACGACCACCCCTGCGAGTAGGAGTCCGGCTGCCGAGGGCCTTCGCGGGCCCTCGGCAACCCGACGGCAACCGGCCCCGGCTACCAAGAGCGCACACGTGACGAGACGGAGGATTCATGCGCACGATGGTGAACGCGGCGATGGTGAACGCGGCGGTGGTCGCCGTGCTGTGCGTCGCACCGGCACCGGCGGTAGCGGCGGCGGCCGAGGAAGGCGACCCGGCGACGGGGTCGCTCCAGGTGGTCGGCTCGGTCCTGGAGTTCAGGGCGTCCGACGGGGTCGCGAACGACGTGGAGACCTGGCGGTTGAACGCCACCCAGATGGCCGTCATCGACATCGGTCCGCTCGACGCCCGGGGCCGGAGTGCGTGTCCGGTCTGGACGACGACTTCCCGGACATGGTCACCTGCGACATCTCCGGGGTGACCTCGACCCTGCTGGACCTGGGTGACCTGGACGACCGGCTGCTGGTGCGGGACCCGATGTCGGTGCTGGTGACGAGCGGTAGCGGCGACGACGTGCTGTGGACCTGGTCGGGCAACGACACCCTCAAGGGCGGGCCCGGCGCCGACTTCCTCGACAGCGGGCCCGGGAACGACCTGCTGCTGGGCGGCACGGGCGCCGACGTGATGGCCGGCGGCCCCGGTGTGGACACGGTCAGCTACGCCGACCACCTCGTGGGCGTGAACGCCGACGCCGACGGCCAGGCCGAGGACGACGGGCAGCCCGGCGAGGGCGACACGATCACCACCGACGTGGAGAACATCTCCGGCGGCCCGGCCGCGGACTTCCTCGGCGGCAACGGCGGGGCGAACGACCTCCTCGGCGGTGGCGGCGACGACCTGCTGTTCGGCTACGGCGGGGTCGATCGCCTGCACGGCGGTTCCGGCTTCGACCTCCTGGACGGCGGCACCGGACCGTCCGGAACCGCCGAGTCCGACCTCTGCGACCCCGGTTCGCAGGGCGGCCGGCTCGTCGGCTGCGAGCGGACCCGCTGAGGGGTTCGGCATCGGCGGTATCAGCCGCGGGCCTGCGGCCTCCTCCCCCCGAGGACTCCGGAGGGGGCGCCCGCGGACATGTTCCCCGACACGTTCGACATCCGACTGCTCGGCCCGGTGGAGATCACCGGGCCGGGTGGTCCGGTGGCGCTGGGCAAACCGCGGCAGCGGACCCTGCTCGCCCTGCTGGCGCTGCGCGCCCGGCACGTGGTGTCCCGCTCGGCGCTGATCGACGCGCTGTGGGACGAGCGGCCACCTCGTTCGGCGGTCAAGACGCTCAACGCGCACGTCGCGCACCTGCGCCGGGCGCTGGGCGTCGCGGGGCTGGGTGCGGTGATCGGCACCCGGTCGCCGGGCTACCTGCTCGACGTGCCCGTCGAGCACGTCGACGCGCACCGCTTCGACGCGTTGCTCCGGTCGGGCCGCACGGCGTCGTCCCCGGAGGAGGCGGCCCGGGCGCTGCGCGCCGCGTTGGAGCTGTGGCGGGGTGACGTGCTCGCGGACTGCGCGGTGGGCGAGTGGGCGCGGGCCGAGGCGGCGCGGCTGCGGGAGGCCCGGCAGTACGCGGTGGAGGAGCTGTGCGGTGCCGAACTCGCGTTGGGCGGGCACGCCGGGGTGGCCGTCGAGCTGGAGCCGCTGGTCGCGCGGTACCCGCTGCGGGAACGGCTGTGGGAGCTGCTGATGCTGGCCCTGTACCGGGGCGGGCGGCAGGCCGACGCGCTGGCCGCGTACCACCGGGCGCGGACCGCCCTGCTGGCGGAACTGGGGGTGGAGCCGGGATCGGCGTTGCGCCGGCTCGAAGCCGCGATCCTGGCGGGCCGGGAACCGCGGGCACCGTGGGAGCGGACGCGCCACGACCCCGTGCCCGCGGCCGTGCCCGCGCCGTTGACCGGTCTGATCGGCCGGGACAAGGACGTGGCCGAGCTGACCGGCCTGGTCGCCGAACGCCGGCTGGTGACGCTCACCGGTGTCGGCGGCTGCGGCAAGACCCGGTTGGCGATCGCGGTCGCCGCCCCGGTCGCCCACGGGTTCGTCGACCTCACGGCGGTGTCCGACCCGGGGCTGGTGCCGCGGGCGGTCTGCGACGCGCTGGGCGTGCGGGGCGATCCCGACGTGACCGCGCTGGCGGGGCAGCTGCGCGACCGGGAACTGCTGCTGGTGCTGGACAACTGCGAGCACCTGGTGGACGCGTGCGCCGGGCTGGTCGAGGAGCTGTTGCGGTCCTGCCCGCGGCTGCGCGTGCTCGCCACCAGCCGGGAGTCGCTGACGCTGGTCGGCGAGGTGGTGTGGCCGGTGGCGCCGCTGCCGGTGCCGACCCGTGCCGCGGCGACGTTGGCCGAGGTCCGTGACTTCGACGCGGTGCGGCTGTTCCTGGACCGGGCCGCGCTGCCCGCCGTGCGGGAGCTGACCGACGCCGACGCGCCCGCGCTGGCCGCCATCTGCTCCGGGTTGGACGGGCTGCCGCTGGCGCTGGAACTGGCCGCGGCCCGGACGGCGGTGCTCACCGTCCGCGAGATCGCCGACCGGCTCCGGGACCCGGCGCTGCTGCGGGCGCACCGGCACCCGGACCGGCCGCACCACCGGGCGTTGGACGACGCGTTGGCGTGGAGCTACGACCTGCTCGACCCGGCCGGCCGGTCGCGGTTCCGGAGGCTGGCGGTGTTCGCGGGCGGGTTCGACCGGGCGGCGGTGGAGGCGGTGTGGCCGGAAACGGCCGGGTACGCGGTCGACGTGCTGTCCGACCTGGTGGCCAAGTCGCTGGTGATGGTGGACCGGCGGCGGGGTCGGGCGCGCTACCGGTTGCCGGCGACGATCCGCCACCACGCCCGGGAAAGGCTGGCGGGGGAGGCCGCCGAGGAAGCGGAGACCCGGCGCCGGCACGCCGAGCACTACCTGGCCCTGGCGGTCGAGGCCGACCGGGGGTCGCGCGGGCCGGGTTCCGCCGCGTGGCTGGACCGCCTCACGGTCGACGACGACAACCTGCGGGTGGCGTCGGAGCACCTCGCCGGTACGCCGGGTGAGCTGCGGATGGCCCTGGCGCTGGCCCGGTACCGCCGGTCGCGCGGGCGGTACCGGGAGGGGCGGAGTTCGCTGTCGGAAGCGCTCCAGCGGTGCCCGGACGCGCCGGCGGTGGAGCGGGCCCGGGCGTTGTCGTCGGTGGCGTTCCTGGCCTACTTCGAGGGTTCCTACGGTGTGGCGGCCGACTTCGCCCGCCGTGCCCTGTCCGCACACGGGGAGCTGGCGGACCGGCAGGGGATGGCGCGGAGCCGGCGGCTGCTGGGCTCGATCGCGTGCGAGCGCGGTGAGTACCGCGCCTCCATGGGCTGGTACGCCGAGGCGCTGGCGACCTACGAATCGGTGGACGACGAGTCGGGGCGGGCGGACGTCGTCCAGATGAGCGGGTTCGCCTCGTGGCTCGCCGGTGACCTCGCGGGCGCGGAACCCCTGCTGGAGAAGGCGCTGCGCGACTACGGGGCGTTGGGCGACGCCGAGAACGCGTCGTCCACGCGGGTGCACCTGGCGGCGGTGTCGCTGTACTCGGGGGACCTGACGCGGGCGCGGGTGTTGGCGGGGCAGGCGTTGAGCCACTTCGTCGAGCTGGACTTCCGGGAGGGGATCGCCTGGGCGCACAACATCCTGGGCCTGGTCTCGTTGCGGGAGGGCGGGGACGCGGTGCCCGCGCTGCGGGCCGGGCTGCGGGTGCACTGGGAGGTGGGCGACCGGTGGCGGCAGGCGAGCGTGCTGGAGGCACTGGCGGCGGCGCACGTCGACCGGCCGCTGCACGCGTACCGCCTGCTGTGGCTGGCCACCACGATCCGGGAGGAGCTGGGCGTGCCGGTGCCCGCGCAGGAACGGGCTTGGCTCCAGCAGACCCGGGAGACGCTGTCCCGGCGGCTCTCGTCGGCCGAGCGGTACGCCGTCACCCAGGAGACGGCCCTCTCGGTGGCGGACGTCCTCGCTTGACCCGCCGGTGTCCCGCACCCGACGTTCGTCGACGAACCGCGGGGTTGTCGGACGGCGAGCCCGACCAGGGTGCCGCGACCGACCGCCGGGGTCGCGGGCGATCGGCCCGGGCGGCTCAGCCGCTCGCCGTCGGGGCCCACACCACGTCCACCCAGTAGTGGGCGTCCTCCGCGCTCCGGTCGGGGAACCCGGCGCCGTAGCGGTACAGGCCGTTGGGGCCGTCGACGCTGCTCGGCAACGCGGTGAGCGGTTCGAGGTAGGTCCGCTGGCGGCTGAAGTGGCTGAAGTACTCGATGTCGGTGGAGTAGCGGCCGGTCGGGGTCAGGTACGACACGACGTAGGTGGTGTTCGCCGCGACCGCCACCGGGGTCGCGAACAGCAGGGTCTGCCAGCCGCTCGCGGTCTCGTTGGCGAACGTGCCGGTGGCCAGGCGCTGACCGCCCGGGGTCCACAGGCTGCCGGTGTGCCTGCCGGTGTTGCCGGGGCTCTTGTAGAACCGCACGCCGCGCACGTAGCCGCTCCGGTCGGCGCGCCACTTGACGCCCAGCTCCAGCGCGGAACCGTCCGAGAGTTCGAGTTCCGCGGGCCGGTCGGCGTTGGTCCACATGCCGCACGGGCAGGTCCGCGCCGACCTGGTGGGCGTGGCCGTCACGGGTGTGGAGAGGTTGAGCGAGTCGTCCACCGCGCGCACGCGCAGGCTCCCCGGGCCCGACCTCGCCGGGGTGTGGGTGTAGCTCCACGTGCCGCGCCCCGCCTGCCACACCGCCGGGTGCCAGGGCCCGCCGTCGGTGGAGACCTCGACACCGGCGACCTGCCCGGCCGCGTCGGCGACCGTGCCGGAGAAGGTGTGGGCGGCGCCGACGGTGGAGATGGCGGGCACGCTGGTGAGCGCCACGACGGGTGGCGCGGTGTCGGTGCTCGCGGTGGCCGCCCTGAGGGTGGGCAGGAGCGTGGCGGGCTGCACGCCCATGTCGGCCAGGAAGTTGACGGTGGCCTGCTGCATCCGCACGTCGGACGTCGGCGTGGTGGTCAGGTAGGCGTGCTCGTCGTCCACGCCCCACGCCCACTGCACCGTGCCCGCGCCGAACACCAGCGCCCCACCGGGGTGCCGGTAGTAGGTGACCGAGTGGGTCGCCGTGCCCGAGACGTAGAGGTCGCCGTGGTTCTTCAGGAGGTACGCGCCGTCCAGCGCCACGGTCGTCGACGACATCCTCGCCACGCCGCCGGGCTGGAAACCGTTGTCCGGCACCGTGTTCCACTCGTAGCCGAGAGTGCCGGGCCGGAAGGCGTAGGTGCTGTCGGCGGCCATGCCCTGCAGGTCGGTGTGCCGCCACAGCCGCATCCTGCCGTACGCGGCGGGCACCTGGAGGCGGTCGTCGCGGCGGCCGTTGACCGAGAAGATGGTGCCCAGCAACGCGTTCTCGGGCCGTCCGCCGTCCTGGGGCGGGCTGTAGCGCGGGTCGCGCCACGTGCCGGTCCAGTCGGCCAGGCCGTCGCTCTGCGTGCCCTTGGTCTCCTTGTAGGAGGCCAGGGTGCGCCAGTCGGTGCCCGAGGGGTCGATGGACCTCTCCCACCGGGTCTTCCAGAAGATCTCGTTGCCGGTGAGGAACGCCAGGTGCACGCCCGCGTCCCGGGCGGCCTCGACGTTGGCGCGCTGCTCCTCCGACCAGTACTCGTCGTGGCCGACGGCCATGAACACCTCGTGGTTCCTGATCAGGTGCCCGCGGCGGGCCGAGTCGACGTCGGTGGTGTAGCTGAGGTCGTAGCCGTTGCGCTCCAGGAAGCGCAGCATCGGGTACTCGGCGTTGAAGATGAAGTTCTCCTCGCCGTCGCCGCCGGTGTAGGGCCGGTTGTAGCTGACCTCGTACGCCTGCCCGCCCTGACCGGGGCCGTCGCCGAAGTACAGGCTGTTGCCGCCGTAGCGGTTGTACGCCACCCACGTCGAGTCGGAGGTCTGGAACAGGACTTTCGACGTACCGGTGTCGTCGCGCACCACGAACACGACCTCGTTCATCGCGCCGTTGTCGTTGCGCCGCAGCCGCGCGTAGTAGATGCCCGACACCGCGTCGAGCGGCACGGTCCAGGTGGCCGACACCGCCCAGTTGCCGCAGTCGATGAGCGCGCTGCCGTCCGTGCCGCGCAGGCACGCCGGTTGGGTCAGGCCGCCGCTGCGCGAGGTCGAGCCGACCAGTCGGGCCCCCGTGCCCCCGTACCAGCCGAGCCGGTAGACGTCCACGCGGTAGGCCGTCGCGGTGGTCTTCACCTTGAAGTCGACCCGGCTGCCGGGGGTCGCGCTGATGTCCGCGGTGAACCCGACGATGGACGGGTCGCGGTAGCCCACCTGCCAGTCGGCCGCACCGGCCTTGGTGTTCTCGCACGCCACCTTGTTGACCACCGGCGCGTCGCACACCGCCGCCGCGCCGGGCTGCGCCCGGACGGGCCTCGGCCGGACGTCGCCGACCGCCACGACGGACGCCGCCGCCAGCACGAGCACCACGAGGGCGCGCATCGACAACCCCCGGGACCTGAGCGGTCTTCCCTGCTGTGCCGACATGGCTCCCCCGTGAAGAATAATTCCCCGAGACGTCGGAATGCGCGTGAAAAGTGCGGCAGCGGAATCGGCGCTGCTGGCCGTAAATTACGCCAGGGCAACCTATCAGACCAGCTCCTACCTGCGACAACGTCCTCACTCGTTCGGCTGCCTCCGCTATCACGCGATAACCGCACATCGGCATCGCGGTCCATCTCGTGGGTGCACCCAGGCGGCCCCGGCCCACTTCGGAATTCGGCTGTCCGAAATGGGCTTTCCGGTCGAACGGCGTCCATTCCGCCTGGTGGCCCGCCCCCCGAATGCGGACCCGGCCCCGTCCCCGCCGCTGTCCGCTACCCGCGGGTGGCGGACAGCGGCGGGGACGGGTGAGAAGGCGCCTCGGTGGGGTGAAGGACCGGGCGTGCGGTGGTGGGGCTGGCGGTGGCGCGGGTAGGCAGGAAACGCCGGCGGGTCGTGACCGCCAGGCGACGTGTTGCCCTTCGTGAGGATGGACGATGTCTGCGCCGACGCTGAACCACCAGGCCACCGGGTACGACGCCCGCCAGGCGTACTGCATGGCCAAGGCCGCCGAACTGGCCTACCAGGACCGCGAACGGATCGAGGCCACCGCCGCCGAGTGGGGTTTCGACCGGGTCCGCCACCACCACTCGACGTTCTCGCCGCCGTTCGCGCTCAGCGACACCCAGGCGTACACCATGGCCAGTCCCACGATGATCGTCACCGCGTTCCGCGGCACCGAGCCGGTCCAGCTGCGCGACTGGCTGTCGGACACCACCACCCCGCCGTGGCCCGGCCCGGCGCGCACCGGTCTGGTCCACTACGGCTTCGCCGAGGCGCTGCGGGCGACGTTCCCGTCCGTGCTCGCGGCCGTCGAGGAACTGCGCGACGACGAGCAGACGATCTGGTTCACCGGGCACAGCCTCGGCGGGGCCCTGGCGATGCTGGCCGCCGCCTGGCTGCACTTCGAGGACCCCGGGCTCTCCGCCCAGGGCGTCTACACCTTCGGCCAGCCCCGCACCTGCGACCGCGCCCTGGCCGACGCCTACGACGAAGCCCTGTCCGGACGCACCTTCCGGGTGGTCAACAACAACGACGTCGTCGCCCAGGTCCCGCCCGAGCCGGTGTTCCACCACGTCCGGTCACTGCGCTACATCGACTCCTCCGGCCGCGTCCGCGACTCCACGCCCGCGGTGTCCACCCTGCTCGACCGCGGCAAGGGCATGGCCGCCGACCCGTTCGCGCCGGCGAGCGACGGGATGCGGGACCACTTCGTGAAAGCGTACGTGACCGCCCTGGAGAAGAACCTGCCCTGACCCGCGAGCCGGTGTCACCCGACAGGTGCTCACCGCGTCAACAGCCACGGGATGTCGAGTTGGTGGAGGAAGAGGCCGCAGTGGTGAGCGGGCTGGACAACGCCACCACCGGCGGCGAGGCCGAGCAGGACCGTGAGCCCGGTGGGGAGGGGTCGGTGACGCGGGTGCTGCAGCAAGCCGCGCACGGACTCGGGGTGCGCCCGCGCCGGCGACGACAGGCCGACGTGCCCGGCCTGGTCCCGGTGCGGGCCTGCGAGCCGGCGGGCCACGACGGCAGCCGCCCCTCGGGCGACGCTGTCGGCGTCGGCGAAGCGGCAGACCGCGCCGGCCCGTCTCCGGCGCCGTCACCGAACCCCTGGAACCGGCCCTCGCACGACGACGCACCGCGCCCGAGCCGGCCCCGTTCACCGCCCCGGCCCCCCACCCGGTGCTGCACCGGTGTGCGCGCTTCGACCTCACCGCCGCACTGCGCACCGCGCGGAACACCCTTCCGGGACCGCTCTTCCCCCTGCCTCCCGAGCGGGGAGCCGACAGCGGGGCCGAGCGTCTTCCACGTGGTGGTACCGGGACCGGAACGGTTCTTCGCGATCGGTGGTTCGCGGTAGCGGGTGCGCGGTCGCCCGCGACCGCGGTGTGGGCGGCGGTGTGCCGTCGTCGGCGACGGGGCGGGCCGGGTTCTCGTGGCGCCCGTCGTGCGGTCCGACCGCCTCACCGGTTGTCGGTGGTCGTGTCGGCCTCACCGACCTCGGCGCGGCCCGCTTCGAGGCGGGCGACGGGCACCCGGAACGGTGAGCAGGACACGTAGTCGAGGCCGACGTGGTGGAAGAAGTGGATCGAGGCCGGGTCTCCGCCGTGCTCGCCGCACACGCCCAGCGCGAGGTCCGGGCGGGCGGCCCGGCCTTCCCGCACCGCGATCCCGATCAGCCGGCCGACGCCCTCGCGGTCGATCGTCTCGAACGGGGACACCTCGAACACGCCTTCGTCCAGGTACACGGGGAAGAACGAGCCCTCGACGTCGTCGCGGGAGAAGCCCCACACCGTTTGCGTCAGGTCGTTGGTGCCGAACGAGAAGAACTCGGCGGTCCTGGCGACGCGGCCCGCGGTGACGGCGGCGCGCGGCAGTTCGATCATCGTGCCGATCCGGTACGGGACGTCGACACCGGATTCGCGGACCACCTCGGCGACCGTCCGCCGGGCACGCGCCGCGACGACCTCCAGTTCGCGCGCGTCGCCGACCAGGGGGATCATGATCTCCACGTCCGGGTTCCCGCCCACCCGTACGCGCGCCGCCGCGGCTTCCGCGATCGCGCGGACCTGGAGGTCGTACAGCTCCGGGATGAGCAGCCCCAGCCGCACGCCGCGCGTGCCGAGCATCGGGTTCTGCTCGTGCAGCCGGTCGACGGCGCGCAGCAGCTCCTCCGGTGCGCCGGTCTCGCCGAGCGCCTTGGCGACGGCGACGCGTGCGGTGAGCTCGACGCGGTCGGGCAGGAACTCGTGCAGCGGCGGGTCGAGCAGCCTGATGGTGACCGGCAGGCCGTCCATCTCCCGCAGGATGCGCGTGAAGTCGTCGCGCTGCAACGGGAGCAGCGCGGCGAGCGCCTCGGCTCGGGCGGCGTCACCGACCGCCAGGATCAGCCGCTCGACGAGCACCCGGCGGTCGCCGAGGAACATGTGCTCGGTGCGGCACAACCCGATCCCGGTGGCGCCGAGCCGGCGGGCGCGGGCGGCGTCCTCGGGGGTGTCGGCGTTGGCCCGCACCTCCAGCCGGTGCCGGCGGTCGGCGTGGGTGGTGATCCGCTCCACGGCCCGCAGCAGCGCGTCGTCCCCGGCGGGGCGGCGTCCCTCGAAGTAGTCGGCGACCGGGGACGGGACCACGGCCAGTTCCCCGAGGTACACCGCGCCGGCCGTCCCGTCGACCGAGATCACGTCGCCCTCGGCGACCACCGTGCCGTCGGCGGTGGTGAACCGGCGGGCCTCGGCGTCGATGACCAGCGACTCGGCCCCGCACACGCAGGTCCGGCCGAGGCCGCGCGCGACGACGGCGGCGTGCGAGGTCTTGCCGCCGCGGCTGGTGAGCACCCCCCCGGGCGTGGATGAGCCCGTCGAGGTCGTCGGGGTTGGTCTCGCGGCGCACGAGGACCACCGCCGCGCCCTCGTCCGCCCGGTGGACCGCGGTCGCGGAGTCGAACACCGCCTCGCCGACCGCCGCGCCCGGTGACGCGGCGACACCGGTGGCGAGCGGTGCCCGGTCGGTGTCGCCGAAGCGCGGGAACATCAACTGGGTCAGTTGGGCGCCGGTCACCCGCCGCAGCGCCTCGTCGTCGTCGATCACGCCCTCCTGGCGCAGCGCGTCGGCGATGCGGAACGCGGCGGCGGCGGTGCGCTTGCCGACCCGGGTCTGCAGCATCCACAGCCTGCGGCGTTCGACGGTGAACTCGATGTCGCACAGGTCGCGGTAGTGCTCCTCCAACGTCGCCATGATGCCCATCAGCTCCTCGTGGACCCGGGGTTGCAGGTCTGCGAGCCGGTGCAGCGGCAGGGTGTTGCGGATGCCGGCGACGACGTCCTCGCCCTGGGCGTCGGGGAGGTAGTCGCCGTAGACGCCGGGCGCGCCGGTGGCCGGGTCGCGGGTGAACGCGACGCCGGTGCCCGAGTCCTCGCCCAGGTTGCCGAACACCATCGCGCACACGTTGACCGCCGTGCCGAGGTCTTCCGGGATGTGCTCGGCGTGCCGGTAGGTCCGGGCCCGGTCGGTGCGCCACGACTCGAAGACCGACGTGATCGCCATGTCCAGCTGCTCGCGCGGGTCCTGCGGGAACTCCCGGCCCGCGTGCTCGCGGACGATCCCCTTGAACGCCGCGGTCAGCGCACGCAGGTCGGCGGCGTCCAGACCGAGGTCGCCGGTGACGCCCTTGGCGCGCTTGGCGTCGCGCAGCGCGGCGGCGAAGTGCTCCGCGTCGACGCCCAGCACCGTGGTGCCGAACATCTGCACCAGTCGGCGGTAGGAGTCCCAGGCGAGCCGCTCGTCGCCGGCCCACGCGGCGAGGCCGGCCACCGAGTCGTCGGTCAGGCCGATGTCGAGGACGGTGTCCATCATGCCGGGCATCGAGAACCGCGCACCGGAGCGGACCGAGACCAGCAGCGGCTCGTCGACCTGCCCGAGCTTGCGGCCCATCGCCCTTTCGAGGGTGTGCAGGTGCTCCTCCACCTCCGCGGCGAGCCCTTCGGGCGCCCTGCCGGTGGTGAGGTGGGAGCGGCAGGCTTCGGTGGTGATCGTGAACCCGGGAGGCACGGGCAGGCCCATCACGGTCATCTCGGCGAGGTTGGCGCCCTTGCCGCCGAGCAGGTCCGCCATGGACCGGTTGCCCTCGGCGAAGTCGTACACGTACTTCGGCATCGTCACTCCTCGTTCGATCCCTCGCGGGGACGCGGTGACCGCGGCCGGAGGCGGAACCGGTCAGCCGGCCGGGTGGCGGGTGATGTCGGCGTCGGTGAAGTCGAACTGGGCGTAGGTGAAGGGCCCGTCGGGCAGGTGCCAGGTCGCGCGGGCGCGACGGGGGCGCACGCGGTCGCCCACGAGGAGCCAGCCGTCCACGGGGGTGGACCACCTGGTCCTGGTGAGGCCGGTGGGCAGGTCGGCCCAGCGGTCGTCGGTGGTGACCTCGCGGGGTGCGCCCCGGTGGTCGGTGGTGACGCGGGCGGTGACCTCGGTGCCGTGGTCGGTGAGGGTGGCGTCGAAGGTGTGCCCGTCGACCTCGGCCCAGGTGACGGGCAGGTCGAGCAGCGTGGACGGGGCGAGCAGGAGCGCGTCGTCGAGGTAGGTGACCAGTTCGGCGGCGTCCACCTCGGGACCGGTGGCGTGGGCGAGGGTGAACGCGCCGAGCGCGGTGGCGTGCAGGCGGCCGTGCCCGTCCGAGTAGGTGTCGGTGGCGTGCACCGGCAGCACGTGGCCGAAGTTGAGGTGCAGGTGGAAGTCGCGGCGCAGGGGGGCGGTGGTGTTGCGCTGCTCGACGCGGCACGCGGTCCAGTGGTCGGTGGGCCTGCGGCGGAACCAGCCGTGGGCGCGCAGGTCGAAGCCGGTGTCGCGGGGGCGGCCCGGGACGCCGGTGAAGCGCAGGTAGCGCCGGGCGGCCTCGGGCAGGTGGGCGATGTCGTGCTCGGTGACGGTGGTGGCGGTGCGGGTCATGGTCGGGAGCCTCCGGTCGGTCGGTGGGGTGAGCGGGGTCGTCACCGGGGGTCGGCCGCCTCCAGCCGGGGGGTGCGTCGCGCCTCCGCCGGGACGAGGTGCGCGACGAGCACGGGGCAGCGGGCGTGGTAGAGCGCGGCGCGGGCGGTCGGGCCGCGGTCGGCCAGCACGAGCAGGTCGGTGTCGGCGTAGCGGGCCACCGCCTCGTGCGGGTGCATCCGGGCCGTCACCGAGCTGTGCCGCACGCCGCGCAGCACGTGGTCGGCGTGGCGCACGGGCACTTCCGGGTGGTCGGCGCGCAGCGGCAGCGGGGGGACGGCGTGCAGCACGCGCAGCGCCGCGCCCCGCCGTCCGGCGAGATCGGCGGCGCGGGCGAGGGCCAGGTCGTCCCGCTCGTCGCCGGTGACCAGGGCGGTGACGCGGCGGTGCCCGCCGTCGAGCGCCTCGGGCGTGCCGCGGACCACGACGACGTCGCACGCGGCGTGCCGGGTCAGCGGCACGACCAGGCGGCCCAGTCCCAGCGGGGTGCCGTCGACGCCGCGGTACCCGATCACCACGACCTGGGCCCGGGTGCTGACGAGCATCAGGTCGTGCAGCTCGTCGGCGGTCGGGCGGTGCTCCTCCAGCGGCGCGCCCAGCAGCGCGGCGTGCGCGGTCGCCCACCGCACCGCCTCCGCGCACCGGGGGGAGCCGTCGTCCAGGACGACGACCGGGGACGGAGCGGTGTTCACGTTGCGTGCCATGCCTTCACGGTCGTCCGCGCGGTCGTCCGCGAGTAGGGGCGTGGGTGCCGCCCGGGGCGGGACCAAGGTCCCTGCCGTTCAGGACCGGGACGGGTTCGGTTCCAGCAGCAGGTCGGTGACGTCCCGGCGCGGGCTGGGCGGCACGTGCGCGCCGAAGCCGATCCGCAGCAGGGTCTGCGGCACGACCGAGCCGCCCAGCGACCGGCGCAGCTCGGTGTGGGTCCGCCGGACCTCGATCACCTGGGACAGGAACGACGCGGACAGGCCCAGCGACGTCGCGGTCAGCAGCACCCGTTGCAGCGCCTGGCCGGCCTGGACCTCGCCCAGCGGGCCTTCGTGGAACGAGCAGAGCACGGCGACCAGCGGGTCGGGCTCGTAGTCCTTGCCCGGTGGGCGTTCGGCGGCGCGGAAGTCGCGCAGCGCCCACTCGTCCTGCGGTGCGGGGCGCACGCCGGCGGATCGCGGTGGCACGCCGTCCGACCCCCGGGGCCCGGTCCACGCGGCGAGTTCGGCGCCCACGGCCGGGTCCTCGGACTGGGCGCGGTGGGCCCGCGCGACCAGCGCTTGCAGGCGGGCGCGTTCCCCCCGGTCGAGGACCAGGTGCAGCCAGGCGCGTTCACGTTCGGCGGCGCGCACGAGGGCGTACCGGTGGGCGGTGGGCACGGGGACGTCGCGGAACGGCGTGCGGTTGGTGCGCCGCCGGGGCACCGCGGCGATCAGCTCGCGGACCTCGGTGTCGGCGTCGCGGTGCCCGCCCCAGCGGACCACGGCCAGCGCGCCGGGCGCTTCGGTGCCGGGCAGCAGGGTGACCAGCGGGCGGATGCCCCGCGCCCGCAGGCCCAGGCGCAGGTTGAACAGGGCCGCACCGCACGCCAGGCGCTGTTCGCGCCCGTCGGGATCGGTGGCGGGCAGCGCGCGCCCGGGGTCGGGGTGCAGTTCGACGCGGTCGGGGCCGACCCGGAACCGCCACGGCTGGGTGTTGTGCACCGACGGGGCCAGGGACGCCGTGCGCAGCACGTCCTCCACCTCGTACGGCTCCAACCCGAACAACCCGTCCATCGCCTTCACCCCAAGCACGCCACTCGATCGAACCAACACTCCTACTGTCCGGTTCACGGAGTGGCCAGCACACAGTCGAAAGTCCCCGATCGGAGGAGTTGTCAGACCCTTGGTGGTAGCCCTTCCGGCACGGATCGCGAGATGCTCTGAGTCGTGGACGAACACGAGCACCCCCGGTTGCTGGCCGGTCTGCGCCTGGACGAGCTGCTCGACGAGATGCGCGAGCGGCTGACCGAGATCGGGTCGACCAGGGACAAGATGCAGGGCCTGCTGGACGCGGTGCTCGCGGTGGGCACGAGCCTGGAGCTGGACGCCACCCTCCAGCGGATCGTGCAGGCCGCGGTCGAGCTGGTGGGCGCCCGCTACGGGGCGCTGGGCGTGCTGGGCACCCAGGAGGACCTGTCGGAGTTCGTCTACGTGGGGATCGATCCCGGGACCCGGTCGCACATGGGACACCTGCCGCAGGGCAAGGGGCTCCTGGGGCTGCTGATCAAGGACCCGCGGGCGATCCGGTTGCACGACCTGGCCGAGCACCCGGCGTCCGTGGGGTTCCCGGCCAACCACCCGCCGATGCACAGCTTCCTGGGCGTGCCGGTGCGGGTGCGCGAGGAGGTCTTCGGCAACCTCTACATGACCGAGAAGGTCGGCGGGGCGGACTTCACCGCCGACGACGAGGTCGTGCTCTCGGCGCTGGCCGCGGCGGCGGGCGTGGCCGTGGAGAACGCGCGGCTGTTCGAGCGGTCACGGATGCGGGAGCGCTGGCTGGAGGCCACCGCGGAGGTCAACTCGGAGCTGTTGGGCGGCGCGTCGGCGGAGGACGCGCTGCGGCTGATCACCCGGCGCACCAGGGAGCTGTCGCAGGCGGCGATGTCGCTGATCGTGCTGGCCGAGGACGGGTCGAGCCGGCGGCTGCGCATGGCCGCCGGCGCGGGCGAGCGGGTCGAAGGGCTGGTCGGCGGGGCGTTCACCGGAACCGGGTCGTTCGTGGAGCAGGTCCTCGACTCGGGCACGCCGATGCTGATCGAGGACCTGGAGGGCGCGCTGGGCGACACCGCGGTGGACGTGGGGCCGGGTGTGGCGGTGCCGCTGCGCGCCGGTTCGGCGGTGACCGGGGTGCTGCTGGTGGCGCGGGACAAGGGCGCTGTGCGGTTCAGCGCGGAGCAGGTGCCGCTGCTGGCGTCGTTCGCCGACCAGGCGGCGGTGGCGCTGGAGCTCGCCGAGAACCAGCGTGCGCGCCGGCTGGTCGACCTGCTGGAGGACCGCGACCGCATCGCGCGCGACCTGCACGACCACGTCATCCAGCGGCTGTTCGCCACCGGCATGAGCCTGCAGGGGGCGCTGGGCTCGATCCGCGACCCGCGCGTGCGCGAGCGGGTGCGCAAGGCCGTGGTGCAACTGGACGAGACCGTGCTGGAGATCCGCACCTCGATCTTCGACCTCCAGGCCGCCGAGGACGTCCCCGGCCTGCGCCGCCGGCTGCTCGACCTGGTCTCCGAGCTGACCGAGGACGCCCCGGTCGTCCCCACGATCCGGATGACCGGCACCGTGGACAACTCCGTGCCCGACCACATCGGCGAGCACGCCGAGGCCGTGGTGCGCGAGGCGGTCAGCAACGTGGTGCGCCACGCCCACGCCCAGGGGGTCGTGCTCACCGTCGAAGCCGGCGACCACCTGACCATCAGCGTCGTCGACGACGGGGTCGGCATGCCCGAGCAGGTCGCCCGCAGCGGTCTGCACAACCTGGAGCAACGCGCCCTCGACCTGGGCGGCACCTGCGCCACCACCGCCGGACCCGACGGCGGGACCCGCCTGACCTGGCAGGTCCCGCTGTAGTCACTCCTCGTTCGACGGCGAGGGCCTGCGCAGCTTGGTCGCGAGCACGGCGGCCTGGGTGCGGCGTTCGAGGCCGAGCTTGGCCAGCAGGTGGGAGACGTAGTTCTTGACCGTCTTCTCGGCCAGGAACATCTTCTCCGCGATCTGCCGGTTGGTCAGGCCCTCGCCGATGCAGTCGAACACGATGCGCTCCTGCTCGGTCAGCGACCGGACCGGATCGCCCTCCTCGCGCTCGCGGCGGATGCGGTTGAGCAGGGAGGCCGTGGAGCGGGCGTCGAGCAGCGACCCGCCCGCGGCCACGGTGCGCACGGCGTTCTGCAGGTCGTGGCCCAGGATGCGCTTGAGCACGAACCCCGAAGCACCCGCCATGATCGCGTCGAACAGGGCCTCGTCGTCGGTGAACGAGGTCAACATCAGGCACTTCAGCTCCGGCAGCCGGGACCGCAGCTCGCGGCACAGCTCGATGCCGTTGCCGTCCGGCAGCCGCACGTCGAGCACGGCCACGTCCGCGCCGCTGACCGGGACCCGGGCCAGCGCCTCGGCCACCGAACCGGCCTCGCCCACCACCTCCAGGTCGTCGTCGGCGTTGAGCAACTCCCGGACCCCGACCCGGACGACCTCGTGGTCGTCCACCAAGAACACGCGCGCCACCGATGAGCCCCTTCTTCCGCCTGGTACCCAGGTTCGCCGACCCCGGCCGTCCGGTACAGGGACCAAAGACCCTGCCGCCCGGTGCGCGACGTCCCGCGCACACCGGCGACCGGTGGGCACGACGACCGCGGGCGCGACACGGCCACAGGGCCCGGGTCGGTGATGACCGACGACCGCGTTCCGCGGCGCGGCCCCTGGCTAGCTTTCGGAGGGGAAGAGGACGACAGCGGAACGTGGAGGGGAACGGCGATGAGCGAACCGATCGTGGTCGGCGTGGACGGGTCGGCCTCGGCCCTGGCCGCCGTGCGGTGGGCGGCGGCCGAGGCGGCACGGCACCACGTGCCGGTCAAGCTGGTGCACGCCTACCAACTGCCGGTGCGCGGCTACCCGGAGATCGTGCTGACCGCGCACGACGTGCGGACGGCGTTCGAGGAGGTGGGCCGTGAACGGCTCGCCGAGGCCGAACGGACCGTCCTGGAGGCGGCTCCCGGGGTCGAGGTCGGGAAGTCCCTCGTGCTCGGCGGCCCGGCGGCCGTGCTGGTCGAGGAGAGCCGCCGCGCCCGACTGGTCGTGCTCGGCTCCCAGGGGCTCGGCGGGTTCTCCGGGCTGCTGGTCGGATCGGTCGCGGTCGCGGTCTCCGCGCACGGTGCGTGCCCGGTCGTCGTCATCCGGGACCAGGTGCCCACCGAGGGCGCCGTCGTCGTGGGCGTGGACGGTTCCGAGATCAGCGAGCAGGCCGTGGCGTTCGCCTTCGAGCAGGCGTCCGTGCGCGGTGCTCCGCTGACCGCCGTGCTCGCCTGGACCGACTTCCTCGTCGACAGCGTCTACGGCTCCCGCTTCACCGTCGACTGGGCGCAGGTCGAGGACGAGGAGCTCCGCCTGCTCGCCGAACGCCTGGCCGGCTGGCAGGAGAAGTACCCGGACGTGCGGGTCACCCGCGCCGTCGTCCGCGACCGCCCCGTGCGCGCCCTGCTCCAGGCCGCCGCCGACGCGCAGCTGCTGGTCGTGGGCAGCCACGGCCTGGGCGGCTTCACCGGCATGCTGCTGGGCTCCACCAGCCAGGCGCTGGTCTACCACTCCCCGTGCCCCCTGGCGGTCGTCCGGCCGGTGGGGGCCGCGCGCTGAGGGTGTCGGGCCGGGAACCCC